>CAYPGL010000058.1:0-8803 GCA_964410035.1 uncultured Qipengyuania sp.
GAAGGCGTGATGAGCCCCGACAGCCCGATCATGTCTGCTCTGGTTTCGCGCGCGGTCTCTAGTATCTTCGCCCACGGCACCATGACGCCAAGGTCGATGACGTCATAACCGTTGCACTGCAGAACCACGCCGACGATATTCTTACCGATATCATGGACATCGCCCTTGACCGTGGCCATCACGATCTTGCCCTTGGCCTTGCGTTCCCTTTCCGGAAGCAGGTCCTTCTCAGCCTCGATGAAGGGGATAAGGTGCGCGACGGCCTTCTTCATCACGCGGGCGGACTTCACTACCTGGGGCAGGAACATCTTGCCACTACCAAACAGGTCGCCGACCACGTTCATGCCGTCCATCAGCGGGCCTTCGATAACCTCGATCGGGCGTCCACCCGAGGCCTTCACCAGCTCACGCGCTTCTTCGGTATCGTCGACCACGTGCGCGTCGATGCCTTTGACCAGAGCATGCTCGAGTCGCCGCTGGACAGGCCATCCACGCCATTCCTCGGCGGCCTTCTCGTCCGCAGCGCTCTTGCCGCGATAACTTTCGGCAAGGTTGATCAGCCTTTCGGTGGCATCCGGTCGGCGCATGAGGATCACATCCTCGCAGGCTTCGCGCAGTTCGGGATCGATCTGGTCGTAGACGTCCAGCTGGCCTGCATTGACGATAGCCATGTCGAGCCCCGCAGGGATCGCGTGGAACAGGAAAACCGAGTGCATCGCGCGGCGAACGGTCTCGTTCCCGCGGAAGCTGAAGCTAAGATTGGAAAGACCGCCGCTTGTCCTGGCGTATGGGCAACGCTGTTTGATTTCCTTTACTGCTTCGAGAAAGTCCAAGCCGTAGCGATCATGCTCCTCGATCCCCGTCGCCACTGCGAAGATGTTGGGATCGAAGATGATGTCTTCGGGCGGGAAACCCATGCCGGTAAGCAGATCATAGGCCCGAGCGCAAATTTCGACCTTGCGCTCTTTCGTATCGGCCTGGCCGGTCTCATCGAAGGCCATCACGACAACGGCAGCGCCATAATCCATACATTTGCGCGCATGTTCGAGAAAGGCTTCCTCTCCCTCTTTCATGCTGATCGAGTTCACGATCGGCTTGCCGGAAACGCATTTCAGGCCTGCCTCGATCACCTCCCATTTCGAGCTGTCGATCATCACCGGCACCCGTGCGATATCGGGCTCGGCGGCGATGAGCTTCAAGAATGTCGTCATCGCATGTTCGGCGTCGAGAAGGCCTTCGTCCATGTTGACGTCGATCACCTGTGCGCCATTATCTACCTGGTCGCGTGCGACTTCGACGGCGCTTTCGTAATCGTCCGCAAGGATCAATTTCTTGAACCTTGCAGAGCCGGTCACATTGGTACGTTCGCCGATATTGACGAAGCGGGCTGTAGTCAGGTCACTCATCAGGCGGCAATCGTGAAAGGTTCAAGGCCGGCGAGACGCATGTTTGGGCCGAGGCGGGGCGGCTTTCTTGGCACGATCCCGGCGACGGCCTTCGACATCGCGGCGATATGCTCGGGGGTAGAGCCGCAACAACCCCCAAGTGCGTTAATCCTGCCGCCGTCGGCCCACACCTTGGTGAGCGCAGCGGTCGTTTCCGGCAATTCGTCATACTCGCCAAGATCGTTGGGCAGGCCGGCGTTTGGATAAGCCATCAGATAGGTGTCTGCGATGTCCGAAAGTATCTGGACATGGGGTCTCAATTGTTCCGCGCCAAAACTGCAGTTGAGGCCGATCGTAAGCGGTTGCGCGTGTCGCACCGTATACCAGAAGGCTTCAACCGTATGACCGGAAAGGTTGCGCCCAGAAAGGTCGGTAAGGGTCAGCGAAATCATCAGCGGAATATCGCGTTCCAGCTCGCGTTCCAGTTGCTTTACCGCCATAATCGCCGCCTTGCAGTTGAGTGTATCGAATACGGTTTCGATCAGGATGAAGTCTGCCCCGCCCGCAATCAGCGCCCGGGACTGTTCTACATAGACCTCAACGATCTCGTCGAAGGTCACCTCGCGAAAGCCGGGATCCTCGACATCGGGCGACAGTGAAAGCGTCTTGTTAGTCGGCCCCACTGCGCCTGCGACGAACCGCGGAATTCCATCGGTACGAGCGTCGATTGCTTCACGGATTATCGTCGCCGCGGCAAAGTTGATGTCGTGGACGAGCCCTTGCGCGCCATAATCGGCCTGACTTATACGGTTGGCGTTGAAGGTATTGGTGGCGAGAATATGCGCGCCTGCATCGATATAGCTGTCGCAAATCCGCCTGATGACTTGAGGCTGGGTAAGGTTGACGATATCGTTATTGCCTTTCTGATCGTCCGCCAGCCCAGTGTCGCCAGCATAGTCTTCCGGGGCCAGTTTCGCGCGCTGAATCTCGGTGCCGTAGGGCCCGTCTTTGATGAGGATTTGCTTCGCCGCAGCGGCTTCGAATTCGTGTCTCTTGGACATTGCTTTACGCTTTCGGGCGCAGGCCGAGCATGTGACAGATCGCATAGCTCAGTTCGGCGCGATTGAGTGTGTAGAAGTGAAATTGCCGTACACCGCCCGCATAGAGACGGCGGCACATTTCGGCGGCGATGGTGGCACTGACCAGTTGGCGTGCCTCTGGCCGTTCATCCAAACCCCGAAAGAGGCCTTCCATCCAGTCGGGAATGGCCGTGCCGCAAAGGCCGGACATACGCTGGACCGCAGCAAAACTCAGGACCGGCATGATACCCGGTACGATCTCGCCTTCGATCCCGGCAGCAGCTGCCTTGTCGCGAAAGTCGAAGAAGCATTCCGGCTCGAAGAAGAACTGGGTAATGGCGCGTGTCGCACCCGCATCGAACTTGCGCTTGAGATTATCTAGGTCTGTCTGTCGGTTTGACGAGTCCGGATGTACCTCGGGATAAGCGGCAACCGAGATTTCGAAATCGGCGATTTTCTTCAGTCCGGCGATCAGGTCGGCGGCATTTTCATAACCGCCCGGATGAGGAGCATAGCCTTGCGAGCCACTGGGTGCATCGCCGCGCAGGGCAACGATATGGCGCACTCCCTCTTGCCAATATTCTCGGGCCACCTGATCGACTTCCTCGCGGGTCGCCTGGACGCATGTCAGGTGGGCCGCAGCCGGAATTGCCGTCTCGCCCACTATGCGCCGCACCGCCTCATGGGTGCGCTCGCGAGTTGAACCACCCGCTCCGTAAGTTACCGAAAGAAAGCGGGGCTTCAACGGAGCGAGGGTTTCAACACTTTGCCACAGCGTCTCGCCCATCTTCTCGGTCTTCGGCGGGAAGAATTCGAAACTTACGTCGATATCGCCGGGCAGACCGGAAAAAAGCGGTCTTTCCAGTGCGCGCTGCGCTTCGCGCATCTGATTGAGAGTGGGACTCATCCAACTTTCCTTTCCGAACCGCGCCGGCGATTGCACACCCAGATCTTCACGCCGATCTCACCATCATCGAGCGAGATCGGCTCTCGGGGATCAAAGCCTGCACCATCAAGTAGTTCATGCATGTGGCCGTCGGCAAAACCTAACCGGATGTGGGCGTGCTTCTCGCGAAGCTCCTCCCTGTGGTGAGCGGCGAAATCGACAATCGCAATTCGGCCTCCGGCCCGCGTGACCCTCGCAGCTTCGCACAAAGCGGCTGCCGGACTGGTTGCAAAATGCAGGACTTGATGAAACAGGACGGTGTCGAAACTATCGGACACAAAGGGCAGGCTTGCGAAGTCCCCCTGGATGACCTCGACCCGCGCGGGAGGCAGATGCTGGAGCTTGGCGCGGGCCAGCCGCAGCATGGCGAGGCTCTTGTCGAGAGCGACGATGTGGTCTGCCTTCCCGGCGAACAGTTCGGCCATGCGCCCCGTACCAGTCCCGATGTCTAAAAGGCGGCCCAGCGCTGCATTGCCGAGCGCTTTGGCGAGTGCCTCTTCGACCAGATCATCGGAAGAATGAAGACGTCGCAGTTCATCCCAGTCATGAGCATGATCGGCAAAGTACTCCTGCGCCTGCGCCTCCCGAAATGCCCGGATTTCCGCCAGCCTGCGGCGATCGGTTTCGCATTGTTCGCCAAAGGCCCTGTCGAAAGCTTCGATCCGCGACAGAAACTGGCCAAGATCGGAACGGATTGCGGGCGCGTCATCACCATCGCTCTGGGCGCGCAGGAAAATCCAGCTCCCCTCACGTCGACGCTCCGCAAGCCCGGCATCACATAGGATACCGACATGGCGTGAAACGCGCGGTTGGCTTTGGCCGAGTACCTGCGCAATTTCGCCGACAGCCAGCTCCATCGAGCCGAGCAGCCGCATGATCCGCAGCCGCGTCGGATCCGCCAAGGCACGAAAGATGGCTTCGGTACGCATCGCGCTCGACATATAAAGATATTTTTATGTCCGTAAACGATGGAAGGTAAAGCATTGCTTGCCCAGCTGGGAACTGGAGTTTCGGGCGCCCGCTTACCGGATATTCACCATTCTTGCCCACAATTGCCTCTGGCCCGTGAGGATCCCGCGCATCGCGGTCATCCAACCACGGGTTTCGCCGCCGGACGAACAATTGAGTCCGGGCGCAGTTATATGGAGGCAACGTGCGCAATAGAAGCCGGGCATTATTCGCGCATTCGCCCGCACGTTTGGCGCTGCGAGCGAAGATCGGATGATCCAGCCAGCCACAGATACGGAATGCCAGCGGCTAATAGCCGATTTACTGGCCTACATGTCTCCGCTGGAAAAGGCCGGGCAGCTAGCAATGCGGCCAGCTCCACCTTCCGACGATCGGAACGAATTGGAGCGGCTCGCCGCCGAAATTCGAGCTGGCAGGATTGGATCGATCAGCGGGATCCATGACCGCGATCAAGCCGACTATTTCCAGAACATCGCCCAGACCCAGTCGCGTCTCGGCATTCCTCTGCTTTTCCCGGCAGAGACCGGGACGGGGATCGACACGATCTTTCCCACTGCGCTCGCTGGAAGCACCAGCTGGGATATGAACGCCATCGAAGCGTCGGAGGCGGCCATTGCAAAGGAGGCCGATCGGCGCGGCATAAACTGGGCATTCAGTCCCGAAATCATTCTGTCCGATGCGCGTAGTAGCTCTCCGGATTCGTGCGGCCAGGATTTACATCTGGCGGCACGCATAGCCGCTGCACGCATTCGCGGATTGCAGCAGGCGGACACCAGGGGCGCGTTCGCCCTGCTCTCTTGCCTGGATTTGTCCGCGATCGTCGCAAGCCTTGGAAAGGAAGATAATCCGGCGGGGCCGACGAGAGCGCTCGAGATTGCGCTCGCCACCATCAGGGACGCAAATGTCGGGGCGATCTCCATTGGCGGCACTGGCGGTGATGCCCAACGTGCAGTGGACATGACCTTTGGGTTCCTGAAAGGACCGGGGGGCTTTGACGGTATATGGCTTAGTGAATGGGAAGAGCTTGCCCGCGAACTGACCGCTTCCGAACTTGCTGGTCTGCGCGAGGGCATGTCGGCGGATCTGCTGGTGGCTGCAATCGATCAAGGGCTGGTTTCGTCAGAGCGTCTTGACTCCATGGTCGCGCGTGTGTTGCGCGCAAAATTCCGTCTTGGGCTGCTAAGAGCTGCCTTGTCGTCAAGCCTACCACGACAGGCCAGCGCCTTGCCCACTCCGATCCACAATCGCGAAATCGCGCTCGAACTCGCGAGGCGCTCCCCCGTACTTCTACGCAACGAGCCGCAATTACTGCCGCTGGGGATCGATTCAGGGGACATTCTTCTGGTCGGTCCCGCCGTCTCCGATCGATCCGCGCCGCTCGCCGGCCGAGCAGGCATCGCCGCAAGCATTATCGACGGTTTCGAACAACTCGGCGTGCCGCATCGCTATGTATCGGGCCTTGCGTTGCGCGGCGGCGGAGCGGCGCCAGAAGACATGATTGCTGCCGACCGCATGGCGATCGGAATGGCGATAGAAGCAGCGAAGCGGGCGGGAACGGTCGTGCTGGCTCTCGCTGGCACCGCCAAGGGCGAACTCGGAGAAGCGAACGAGCAACTGATGTACGCGCTGTCTGCCGCCAATCCGCGCATGGTGCTGGTGACCATGGGGCCGCGGCCATTCGATCCGCAGATTTCCGGAAGATCCCTCCCCTGCATCCTGCATGCCGGCCAGTTGGGTACGATGAGTGGCCACGCCATAGCCGAGTTGCTGACCGGCGAAGCTTCCCCCAGCGGGAAATTGTCCCTGGGAATACACGGGTCCGATGGGGCGGTCCTGCTCCCCTTCGGCCATGGCATGACGTACGCCGACTTTGCTTTGACCGCATTCACGATCGAATTGGGGCGGGATCGTTTCTATGCCATTGCGCAGCTTCACAACGCAGGTGGTTGCGAAGGGACAGAAACCGTGCAGCTATATATCGCGCGCCATACAGCAGACGAAAAGGTGCCATCGACGCAAATGCCTCTCGCCGCTTTCCAACGAGTGCGGCTCCGACCTGGAGAACGAGAGACCCTCACCTTCGAGATCGGCCGGGAGGAACTGGGGACGCATCAACCCGATGGCAGCTTCCGGATCGAAGCAGGAACCTTCGATGTCTTTCTCGGCCTTAGCAGCGAGCGGGGAAATGCCGGCGGGATCACGCTTTCGGAGCAGATGGCGCGCGCCATGACAGCGCAAGGAGTACACCCCAGTCCGACGTTAGGCGCGTTTGGCAACCTCAGGAGTGCCTAGCGCCGCCCGTCCTCAGCCAGCAGTGCAAGCAATGCGAAGCTAGCCAACCAGTGTTCGCCTGCATAATCGCCAGTGACATGCTCGATTGCGGCTGCCAGATGATCCGACGCACGGTTTTCCAGCATATCTAGTGCTTCGTGCGGCCCCAAAGCCGAAGCGACTTCCCGCAGTGCCCACGACCGGCTGAGGTTGAGGCCATCCAGGTGAGCGATCTTGCCGTCACTACGGTCGGACACGGTGACTGGCACACACTCGCGGGCCAGCCATCGGTTTTCCAGCACCAGCTTTTCGAACCAGGGTGAGAACAGGTCGTGCGGCATGACCTTGCTCATCAGCATGGCCGCGGAAAGTACGGGCGAAAGAAATTCGTCTCCACCCGGCTCCCAGCCTGAATAGGCTTGCCGCTGACCAAAAGCGGCAAGCGCCCATTCGTCGATTACCGAAAGCAGTTTCACATCTCGCTTTTCGGCCCAGGCACGCGCCAGCAACAGGGCAAAAGCCGTGTTGAAGTGTGTGCCAACGGTGATCGGATAGGTGAGGATGCGAAGGTAATTTTCCATCCGCGCAGCTATCGCATGAGCGAGCGGCTCCATCCTCGCTGCCCATTCGCGATCGTCATTCCGCTCGGCTTCGTGGTGCAGGAACAGCAGCCATGCCCAGCCATAAGGACGCTCGAAGCCGCGCGATTGGGGTCGCATAAGATAGGCTAGCTCAATGCCCAGTTTTTCTGCGGTGAAAGTTGCTTCGGCCAGCGTTTCGATCTTGCGAGCCTCGGGCATTTCGGGAAAAATCCGGCGCAGCGTCAGCAGCGTCCACCAACCATGGACACAACTGTGCCAATCGAAACTGCCGAAAAAGACGGGGTGCAGCGTCCGCGGCGGCAGCACATCCCCATCGCTGGCCATCACATGGTCGAGCTTGTGGGGAAATTCCTGCCCCACATGGCCGAGAGCGATCCGCGCGAAAGCGCGGGCGATATCTTCCGTCAATTCCACAGTATGAATGCCCCAAGGTAAATGATCGCGACATTGCATAGCCAGAGAGGGATGGCCGTGCCGATCTGCTGGCGTATCACGGCGTTCTGATCCTTCAGTTCGAGCAGAGCCGCGGGTACGATATTGAAATTGGCAGCCATGGGGGTCATCAATGTGCCGCAGAAGCCCGCGAGCATTCCCACCGCTCCGATGACAGCCGGATTTCCGCCATAGGTCTCCACCAGTAGCGGGATGCCGATTGCCGCTGCCAACACGGGAAATGCGGCGAACGCATTGCCCATGATCATTGTGAAAAGCGCCATGCCCAAGGCGAAGACAATGACGGTCAGAAAGATGCTGCCATCGGGAATGACGTCCGCAGCGACCCCGCCGATTATCTCTCCCACTCCGGCCAGCGCGAAGACTGCGCCGAGAGCTGCCAGCATCTGAGGCAATATGGCGGCCCAGCCGATCGAATCCAACAGGCGTCGCCCCTCTTCGGCGGGCGCCAGCAGCGGGGGCTTCAACCATACCATGGCCACGACCAGCGCGATCAGGACACCGACGCCGAACAGGATCAATGTCTCGCGCCGGGCCTCGAACAGGCCGGTCTCGCTGAGGGGTGTGTAGTTATAAAGCAGCGTACCCGCGACCGCGGTGAGCGGCACGATGAGAGCAGGGACGAACAGTCTGTTACCGAGCGCCCTGGATGCCTTGGCGCGATCTTCTAAACCGGTGGTGGCAGGATCGCTTCGCTTCAGTCCGCCCACACCGGCGATCGCGACCATGGCCAGTACCAGCACGCCATTCGCGAGGTCGGACAAATGGCTGCCAAGGAGGAAGCTCGCCGAAAGCAGTCCCCAGAACGCCGCATTGCCGACCAACCTGTTGCGCAGGCTGAGCAGCGACCAGATCGCGAAGAAGACGCCCGCAAGGATATAGAGCCATTCATAGGTGATCACTTTGCGGCCCTCCCCAGTTTCCGGTCGAGGGCGCGGATTCGCCAGCTGTGAATGATGAAGGCACAGATTGCGGTCGGGATCGCCCAGACGGAAAGCTGCAGCGGCGTGAGCGGGTAGCCGTAGCTTTCGAAAACGCCCTGGATCAGCAGGATCGAGGCGATGGCGAAGAAGATGTCCTCGCCGAAGAACAGCCCGA
>CAYPGL010000059.1:0-5502 GCA_964410035.1 uncultured Qipengyuania sp.
CTGCGGTTCCCGATCTGTTGGGGCTCTCTCCCTACAATGCGACCCTTGTCGGGTTTGCATTCGGTTCTTTTGCTTCAGGCACGACCATGTATTGGTGGCTTCAAGATAAGGAACACCGTCTTCTAGGCTCGGTCATTTTCATGATCATGCCGTACCACTTATTCGATTTCTGGTTTCGTGGCGCACTCGCAGAACACATGGCGATTGCTTTTATACCGCTGCTGGCCATTGGGCTAAGAAGGCGACCAATTATCCTTGCCCTCGCATATGCGGGAATAATCACAACACATCTTCCATTAGCGCTCTTAGCCAGTCTGTTTTTCATCGCACCATATGGAATATGGTTACTTTTTAAAGATTTCCGTAATCTCAAACCGATCGCTCTTGGGTTAACTGCGGGTCTGCTATTATCTGGACTATATTTGTACCCCGCCCTCGCGCTGCACGAGTTTCGCAAAAGCGACGAGCTTTATCGGTTTCAAGAATTCTCAGCGGTGGCATGGAGCTTCTTTGACCCCGAGAATTGGCCAAAGCCTGCCACGATGATAAGGCTTATTCTAATTACAGCTGCCATCGCGGTCAGCGCGGTGACGCTATGGAGACGGGATTTCTGGTCAAGCCTGGCTCTCGTTGTCTGCCTAATCATCTCCGGCGCTCTGCCCATTTGGGACTTCACTCTGTTGGCAATGGTCCAGTTTCCTTGGCGAGCCTTGCCACTCGCTGAGTTCGCTCTTGTTACGGCATTAGCTAATGCGCGACTTTCCAAATTAGTATCCGCGGCGATTGCTCCAGTTCTGGTTGGTGTTCTGGTTCCACCTCATCCGATGTCCCAGGCCGGAGGGATTGAGACATATACGGAAAAGGCTGTGGATGTTGCTGAGTATTTGCCCTCCGGCGTCCCTCCCGGGATAACAAATTATAGTGAGTGGGCTCAGGAAATAGCGAGGAAAAGCCCGGAAAAAACATTCTATTATCCTTCTCTAGGCGAGACCAATGACGGATTGTTTTTGGTGGGTGAGCCAGATTTAAGACATTTGCCTGAGGAACGGATTGGTCTTGTTATCTCTCTTTTTGGCCTCTTTTTAGTTCTTGCGTTATTTTGGGAATCCAGAAAGCTTAGAAGAGAGGGGGTAACCCCCTAATTTTCCTCCAGTCTTTGCTGAAGTCCGGTCCTGAAAGAAGTACGGATAACGATGAGAACGAAATTTATGGGCGAGCAGATCATTGGCGCGCTATGATGATCTAGCGGTGACTGCTCGGACGACCGGAGCGGGGAATTCAAAACGACTCATTCTCAAAATCCGATGGCCGCTGGACCAATTTGGCCTGAGGGAGAAAGTAGGCTGGCGGATGTTGTGCGACGCACGCAGGGCTGTAGCGCGGGAATCGGTCGTCGGTTTTGACCTCATCGGGAACGAACCGATCACCCAGCCCGTTGCATCAGGTTCGGTTCATGCGTTGCGCGATAGAAGGCAAAGTCTCTTTTCGCATTCGACGGAAATGATCTCGAAGCGCATGACTTAGTCTCCTTGAAAGTTTGCAATCTTGAACACTTACCAATCGCCCGATCCCAAAGATTCGGGCGAAATTTGCGCCGCGAGTATTGAGCCGCGGAAACTCGTGGTCGAGTTGAAGGAATTCGCAGCGCCCAACTCCGCCAGGAGTCTGGTCGAGCTCGCGGTGACGATCATACCCTTTTGCTTAACGGTCCTCATCATGTTGCTGGCAGCGGAAGCCGGCTACTATCTCGCACTCGCGGCTGCTCCGCTGGCAGGGCTGCTCCTTCTGCGGCTTTTCATCATTCAGCATGACTGCGGCCACGGCTCGTTTTTTGCCTCGAGATCCGGCAACGACTGGACTGGCCGCGTATTAGGCGCGCTGACTTTCACCCCGTATGATTGCTGGAGGCGCTCGCACGCTCTTCACCATGCAAGCACCGGAAATCTCGATGCCCGAGGCTTCGGTGACGTCGACACGTGGACGGTCCGCGAGTTCTTTGCTCGCAATCGTCCAATGCGCCTCCTCTATCGCGTTTATCGACATCCTATTGTTCTGTTCGGTATCGGCCCGGCCTATCTTTTTCTCCTGCGCCACAGATTGCCGATCGGGTTGATGAAGCAGGGTTCGAAATACTGGGTGAGTGCCATTGCTACGAACCTGGCGACCGGAGCTGTGCTCGCTTTGCTCATCTATTTTTACGGATTGGCCGCGACCCTGCTGGTCGTGTTCCCGGTTCTCTTGATCGCTGCTTCCACGGGTGTGTGGCTTTTCTACATCCAACACCAATTCGAAGAAGCCCACTGGGAGAGGAAAGCCGACTGGTCGTTTCATGAGGCGGCTTTGTTGGGGAGCTCCCATTTGGATTTACCCCAGCCGCTTCGCTGGTTCACAGGAAACATCGGGATTCATCACGTGCATCACTTGGCAAGCCGGGTGCCTTTCTACCGACTAGTGGAGGTTCTCTCGGCCTTTCCAGAACTGCGCGACCTCAACCGCTTCACCGTGCTGCAGTCTATTAAACCAATTTGGCTCAGTCTCTGGGATGAGGACGAGCGAAGGCTGGTCACGTTTCGAGAAGCGCGGTTTAAAGCCGCCTGATGCCGGTGCCTCGTGAAGGACCGAAAATGCCCGAGCAGTAATTTCATCCAACGTTCGTGGCATTTCGCGGGAGACTGATCTCTGCACTTGTTTGCACCATCTGAAATTCGGAGCTCTGCTGAAACCTCCGTTCGGCTTTTATGGCGATTAAGTCGTCGCGGAACCCTCATCCCATTCGATTCAGGTCCTCTCCAGAGATAGCGAGAGGCGCAAAGGCTGACGGACGAGGTGGGGGCTATGCGAATGATCAGCGATCGTCATGAGCGCGTATGATCCACTTCTAGTGGGTCTCTCCTTGTAAATAGCCGTATTTGCGTCTTTCCCTAGCCTCAGCTTGCGGGGCGGATGACGATATCTGCGGGTCGGACGCGCGACGTGTGATTGGTCGCCGCTGGAGAGTCCGGCAACCTGAAAAGCTGCGGAAGCGGGCATTGGTTGGGTAGGTACTCCAGCTTCGGTAGCGTGGAGGAGCTTAATGGACGGCTAGAAGGTGCCTTCCATCGCACTGGTCTACCACTTCACCGCTTTTAGCCGCGAACCGGGTGCTTAAGTGCCGGAATTAGCGTTGGGTTTATGACGCGTCGAAAGGGTCACCCATGCGCATAGCCCAAATTGCTCCGCTTGCCGAAAGTTGTCCTCCAAAGCTGTATGGAGGAACCGAGAGGATCGTGCACTTCCTGACCGAGGAACTGGTCAGCATGGGGCATGAAGTCACCCTTTTCGCGTCAGGCGATTCCCAGACACGCGCAGAATTGGTTTCTTGTGTGCCTCAAGCACTCAGGCTCGTCGACGGCGCCCAGAACCTCGTGCCACACCATCTGAGTATGGTGGAGCAGGTGCGCCGGCGACTGGACGATTTCGATATAGTTCATTTTCACATCGACCTGTTTCACTATCCCGCCATACTGACTTGGGACACCCCTACCGTCACGACCTTGCACGGGCGTCTAGACATCCCTGATTTGCAAAGATGCTACCGAACCTTCTCGCAAGTTCCCCTCGTCTCCATATCGGACAACCAGCGTCTGCCGATGCCGCCCGTGAACTGGATCGAAACCATCTATCACGGATTGCCGCCCAAGATGCTTCCGCTCAACATCGAAGGCGGAGATCATCTGGTATTTCTGGGCCGTATCTCCCCGGAGAAACGGCCGGACCGTGCGATCGAGATCGCGGTCCGCAGCGGTCGGCCTCTCAAGATCGCAGCCAAGATCGATGCTGTGGATCAGGCCTATTGGGAAGCAGAGATCCGGCCCTTGGTCGAAGCGCACGATAACATCGAGTATATCGGCGAGGTGAACGAAGCGCAGAAGGCAGAATTACTCGGTAGCGCAGGCGCGCTGCTCTTCCCGATTGACTGGCCGGAACCGTTCGGACTCGTGATGATCGAAGCCATGTCGTGTGGCACTCCCGTGGTTGCGTGGAGGAACGGTTCGGTGCCAGAAGTAATGAAAGACGGCGTCAGCGGCCGGATCGTGGATAGCATCGACGAAGCGGTCGCAGCTGTGGACGAGGTATTCGGTTTCAACCGTGCTAAGGTTCGAGAGTATTTCGAGCGGCGCTTCACGGTGCGGCGCATGGCGGAAGATTATGTTCAGCTATTCGAGCAGCAGATTGCCCAGCGTGAAAATCGACTTGGGACCGAGAATGATGGCTTTGATCCGGGAACCATGCCCCACGGCTCGTTCAGGACTGCACCCCCGGCCGCGCTCGGGACTGCTGCCTGAGGTAAGAGGGAGGGCAGTTCAATTTTGGTAGAGAAGGAAAAAATTGGACCTGATGGACAGCATCAGGTGCAGTCGTCCACGTCAATTCAGGAGCAGGAATTACGCGCCGTCAAGCACGGCGACTCCTTCGCGTTGTTCGACACGCATGGTGACGTCGTGGGGGCCGAAACTTCGCCCGAGGGCGTGTACTTCCGTGATACGCGGCAACTTTCGTTCTGGCGCCTCACGATTTGCGGCACTTACCCCATGCTCCTGGGTTCGGCGCTGGATGACCGTGTAGATGCACTCATCGTTGATCTCACCAATTCAAGTCTGACCAATCGGGTAGGCCAACGCATACCCAATGATGTTCTTCATTTAGGACGGGTCAAGTTCCTTCACGAAGGGAGTGCGTTCGAACGGCTATCGATACGCAACTTCGACGAGTGCGTGCACAGTTTCAGCATTGAGCTGACCTTGGGTGCGGATTTCCGCGATATGTTCGAAGTGCGGGGCGACAAGCGCGAGCGCCGCGGCACTCATGCGCAACCCCGATGCAGTTCGGAGGGGATCGCCTACCGTTACACCGGACTTGATGAGGTTGAGCGTCATACCGCGATTACCTTCGCTCCAACGCCTGACTTCATCAGTGATCACAAAGTCCGTTTTGACGTGACCCTTGCGCCAGGCGAACGAAAGGTTTTCTATACGCAAATCGCATTTACGAATGGCGAGAAAAGGAATCCCACGCGGGCCTGTCTCGAAGCGTACCGGTCCTTACGAAGTGGACGTCGCGAAGCGTTGATCGGGCGTCCCTTGATCGCCTCTTCCAATACTTCGTTCGATGCGATGATGGCGCGTAGCATCGCAGATGTGACTACCCTGACCACGCAGACACCGCAGGGTCCCGCCGCGTACGCCGGTATCCCTTGGTATTGCACGCTGTTCGGGAGGGATTCTCTGGTGACTGCGCTGGAGATGCTCTGGTATGATCCTTCTCTGGCACGCGGAACACTACTCCGGCTGGCCGAATTGCAGGCAGTTGCCGATGATCCGGTAGCGGATGCAGAGCCAGGTAAAATCCTGCATGAAACCAGGCTCAACGAAATGGCCAATACGGGCGAAGTCCCCTTCCGTCGTTACTATGGAAGTGTCGATTCCACTCCGCTGTTCGTCTTTCTTGCAGGAGAATATTTTC
>CAYPGL010000059.1:5512-8756 GCA_964410035.1 uncultured Qipengyuania sp.
GCAGGACTGGCGACAGAGAAAGCATCGAACAGCTTTGGCCTCATCTCGAGGCGGCGACTGAATGGATTGAGCGTTCGGGTGATCGCGACGGCGACGGATTCTTCGAATACGGCCGCCGAAACCAAAATGGATTGCGGAACCAAGGCTGGAAGGACAGCCACGATGCGATCTCACATGCCGACGGAAGACTAGCCGAAGGGCCAATTGCGCTCGTCGAGATGCAAGCCTACGTCTATGGCGCCTGGCAAGCCATGGCCGAAATGTCGAAGGCGCGCGGAGAGCGTGCGGCAGCCAAGAAATGGCGCGCGAAAGCTGCGGATCTGAAGAAGCACTTCAATGCCACATTCTATGACGATGAGCTTGGATGCTATATCCTCGCTCTGGATGGTGAGAAGCAGCCATGCCGCGTAATTTCATCCAACGCTGGTCACGCTCTTTTGACTGGCATCGCCACGCAGCGCCACGCAGAAGCGGTAGCAGCGCGGTTGCTGGAGCCAGATTGTTTCTCCGGCTGGGGCATCCGAACCCTCGCACGCGGGGAAAGCCGCTACAATCCGATGAGCTATCATAATGGTTCGATATGGCCGCATGACAACGCCCTGATCGCGGCGGGTTTCTCGCGTTACGGTTTGCAGCATGCGGTAGCCAAGGTCTTCGGCGCCCTGTTCGAAGCGACCTTCTATTTCGATCAGCAGCGCTTTCCCGAATTGTTCTGCGGTTTTGGTCGCCGGCATGGCCGCGGACCCACGCTTTACCCCGTGGCCTGCGCACCGCAGGCTTGGGCAAGCGGCGCACCGATGTACATGATCCAAGCGGCACTCGGAATGAATGTCTGCGCGCCCGATGCAGTCCGGTTCGATAAGCCCAGTCTCCCCGTGTTTCTCTCCAACCTTTCGCTCGATGGGCTAACTTGCGGTGATGCGAGCGTCGACTTGGACGTCCAGCAGATAGGCCCGGCGACCAGCGTTTTCGTGCGCCGCGCAGGAGACAATGTTAAAGTGGAAATTGGAATTTAGTTGATCGTAGCTGTCTCATCCAGCTGGTCGCAGCTGTGTCATCCAAGGGAGGACAGACGAACCGCTCTGCAGGGAGGCTAAGCTTGCCGAAGCAGGAAAACGAACTCAGTCACGTGGCCGTAAGCCGTCGAGCGCACCGCAAAGCCTTGCGGCTCTTTGCTGAATAACGCACTCTTGGAACCCCTTCCATCGAACGAGCATTCAATATCTGCTCCTGCGCGAGCGGCGAAGAGGAAAGCGATTGTTCAAATGGATGCCTTATTGTGGTGAAGGACCATCTCCAGATGGCTGGCTAGCCCGATGGAATTTTTCACCGGAATTGCTGGTGGCGTTACTCGCGCTTGCATTGGCCATGTTCGTCTATCGCGGCTCGCTTCGTAGAGATCCCGCCATCGCGGCGCTCGTTTGTCTTGTCTTTGTTTACGTCAGCCCATTCTGCGCACTAGGCTCAGCGCTCTTTACAGTACGAATCCTCCACGACGTTATTCTGGCTGCCGTCTTGGCTCCTCTTACGGTTGCGGCGTTGCGGCTCGAGCGGGTTGAAACTCCAGGATCACTGGTGATGTGGACCGCCATCCATGCTCTCACGTTCTGGCTCTGGCACGCCCCTCCGCTGTACGAAGCGGCCATGAGCAGCGATGCGGTCTTCTGGATCATGCAGGTCAGCATCGTAGGCACCGCGGCTATTTGGTGGGCCAAGGTTGTGCGGTCGCCAGCCCCCGCTGCAGCCATAGCATTGCTTGCCACCATGGTAGCGATGGGCGCTCTCGGCGCGCTACTGACCTTCGCAAACCGAGCTTTCTATGCACCCCATTGGCTCACCACGCATGTGTGGGGTCTCTCCCCAATCGAGGACCAACAAATCGCAGGTCTCGTCATGTGGGCACCGGCGAGCCTCATTTATCTCCTTGCTGCGCTCTTCATTATTTATCGCTCGCTCGGGAGTGAGGCATCCGCATGAAATTGCATCGGCTCGTTCGCAGATGGGCGTTGAGCTACACCGAGAACCGCAAGTATTCCCCGGTTGGTGTGTGGTTCCACTGGATCATGGCGGGCTTGGTGCTGTTCCAACTGGGATCGGGTTGGCTGATGTCGCGCTACCCGGTCGGCGGCAGCAAGCTCGCTACCTACGAACTGCACAGTGAGCTTGGCCTTTCGATTCTGCTACTGGCGCTACTGCGCTTCGGCTGGCGGCTTTTCATTCCCGACCCGGTTAACGATGCCGACGAGCCTGGCTGGCAGAGTACTGCGGCGCATGTCACACAGCGGCTTTTCTACGCACTCTTCGCGCTATTGCCCTTAAGCGGATGGGCGATGTGGTCTTCCATCCAGCCAGTAGAACCCCTGCGTATCGCGGGGCTGGTGGCGATACCGCCGATGCCGTTCCACACGCTGTCGCCCGCATGGCAATTTCAGGTGCTCGACTGGGCGGAGAGTCTCCATGTGTTGGGCGTTATCGGTCTGGCACTGCTGGTGCCGCTACATGTCGGCGCTGCGCTCAAGCATCATTTTTGGGATCGCGACGATGTCGTCAAAGGCATCCTGCCGGAGATCCGCGACGACGAGACTGCCCCAGACCATACGCAATATACTCCGCGAGCGGGATGATTTCCTCCTCGCGAAGCTTGGCGGCGGCATCGTGCATGACCTTCAGAGCATCGCCGTACCGTTCACCGGTGCGCCAGCGCCGTAATTGCTCCGCGTGATATGAAGCACTCTGCCTGCGGAGCGAAGGATTGCCGGCACCGACGCCTTCTCCTGCTTCACCATGACATGATGCGCAGGATGCGAGATCGCGTTCGGGCAGGCCTTGATGATAGATTACCGGAGCATTGCCGAAACTGCATTTCGCATTTGTGGTCTCCGATTTTGTCGCATCGATCTCGGGCATTGGCATGGCCGAGTAGTAGTCGGACACAGCAAGGCGCTCCTCACTATCGAGCCGCCCCGCAAGCCAACTCATTTGTGGATGGCTACGCTGCCCCTCGGCGTAGAAATTTAACTGACGCACCAGATAGCCTGGATCCATCGCCGCGATCCGCGGTACCAAAGCCCCATCGCCGCCGCCGTCCAAGCCGTGGCACGTGTGGCATGCAGCTTGAGGGCCAGCATCGCCGCCCGACAATGCGATCAGCTCGCCCGTCGTATCGAAAGGACCGTCGACGGGCGCGGGACTGCAAGACGCAAGCGCCGCAACAAACGCTGCAACAAACGGAACAGAGCGGAAA
>CAYPGL010000060.1:0-2706 GCA_964410035.1 uncultured Qipengyuania sp.
CGATACTCGGCAGTATCCCTTTCGAAAACGCCTGATCCGTAAGTTGGGGGAGCCGGATTTTCGGCAGGTGCAATTTGGCATGCCGCCAGAAGCGCGGGCAGGATCAGGATCGGGGTTCGGTTCATGTAATCCGGCATACACCCACGATGGGCACACTGGCAAACCGGTCTTCCCGATCGGAGGCTCCATTTATGTGCGCCAACCGCAAAGGCCTTCGCGAGTTTGGGTCAGCTGGCCCGTGTCTTGAGCCATTCCTCGAGCCATTTGATCGAGTAGTTGCCGCTCTTCACGTCGTCCTGTTCTAGCAGTGCCTGGTGCAGCGGCACCGAGGTCTTTACGCCCTCGATCACCATTTCCTCCAGCGCGCGTTTCAAGCGCATCATACAGCGTTCGCGGTCGCGTCCGTAAACTATGAGCTTGGCGATCATGCTGTCGTAATAGGGCGGGATCGAATAGCCGGCGTAGAGACCGCTATCGACGCGCACGTGCATACCGCCAGCGGCGTGGTAATAGGTCACCTTGCCGGGGCTAGGCGCGAAGTTCCAAGGATCCTCCGCATTGATACGGCATTCGATCGCGTGGCCGGTGAACCGGATGTCTTCCTGCTTGCAGGAAAGGTCCTTGCCATCGGCAATACGGATCTGTTCGCGAACGAGATCTATCCCGGTGATCATCTCAGTGACGGGATGTTCGACCTGGAGGCGGGTGTTCATTTCGATGAAATAGAACTCGCCGTTTTCCCAAAGGAACTCGATCGTGCCCGCGCCGCGATAGGCCATGTCTCGCATCGCCTTAGCGCAGGTTTCGCCCATGCGCATGCGGTCTTCTTCGGAGATGACGGGCGAAGGCGCCTCTTCCAGAACCTTTTGGTGGCGGCGCTGGAGCGAACAATCGCGCTCGCCAAGGTGCACGGCGCCGCCGCGTCCGTCGCCGAAGACCTGGAATTCGATGTGCCGCGGGTTGCCGAGATATTTCTCGATATAGACGGTGGCATCACCGAAAGCCGCCTTCGCCTCGCTGCCAGCCTGCTGCATCAGAGTTTCGAGCTGGTCCTCGCTTTCGCAGACCTTCATGCCGCGGCCGCCGCCGCCGCTGGCAGCCTTGATGATTACCGGATAGCCAATCTCTGCCGCGATAATACGCGCTTCGTCGAAGTCCGACACCGCGCCATCGCTGCCCGGGACGAGCGGCAGGCCGAGCGCGCCAGCAGTGCGCTTCGCTTCGACCTTGTCGCCCATGGTGCGGATATGTTCGGGCTTGGGGCCGATCCACTTGATTTCGTGCGCCTCGACGATCTCAGCGAATTTGGCGTTTTCCGAAAGGAAGCCGTAGCCCGGGTGGATCGCATCGGCCTGCGCGATTTCGGCGGCCGAGATGATGTTGGCGACGTTCAGATAACTTTCGCTTGCCGCGGGGGGGCCGATGCAGACCGCATGGTCGGCAAGACGCACATGCATGGCGTCGGCATCCGCGGTGGAGTGAACTGCAACCGTCTCGATGCCCATCTCATGCGCAGCGCGGTGGATGCGGAGAGCAATTTCGCCGCGGTTGGCGATGAGGATACGTGAGATCGGCATGGCTTACCCGATTACGATCAGCGGCTGGTCGAACTCGACCGGCTGGGCGTTCTCGACTAGGATCGACTTTACCGTTCCTGTCTTGTCGGCGGTAATCGGGTTCATGACCTTCATCGCTTCGACGATGAGGACGGTCTGGCCTTCCTTCACGCTGTCGCCAACCTTTACGAAGTCCGAAGCACCCGGTTCAGGGGCAAGATAGACCGTGCCGACCATTGGCGATTTCATGGCACCTGCCGCGTCGGCTTCTGGCGATGCGGTTTCCGCAGGCGAATTGGGGGCGGCGGGTGCCGTATGAGCTTGGGGTGCCATGGGTGCCGGAGCAGCCGCCATTGCCACGCCGCCGCCACGCGAGACGCGGATCTTTCGGTCTCCATCCTCGACTTCGATTTCGGTGAGCCCGGTTTCACCCAGCATCTCGGCTAGTTCGCGTACGAGAGAGGTGTCGACGTTCATGCCGGAATGTCCGGCGCCTTTGCGATCGGCCATGAATGGTCCCTTGTCAGTTATCGGACGCGCCTATGCTCTGGCTGGCGCGCCAAGACAAGGGGGAGGGAGCGTATTTAGAGCGCCGCCGCCTTCTCCAACGCTACGGAATAGCTGCATATGCCAAGGCCTTGTACGCAATCGACGGCTCCCATGCCCACATAGGACACGTGGCGAAATTCTTCGCGTGAGGTCGGGTCGGATAGGTGAACCTCGATCACCGGCACGCCGATCGCCTTGATGGCGTCCAGCAGCGCTATCGATGTATGCGTATAGGCGGCCGCATTGAGCAGAACTGCCTTCGCTCCCTGCCGGCTGGCCTCATGCAGCCAGTCGACGAGTTGACCTTCATGATTGGTTTGGTGGAAGCTGATGTCCAGCCCGAGCGTCTCGGCCTGTTCGTGCAGCGCCCGCTCGATGTCGGCTAACGTGTCGGAACCGTAAATTTCCGGCTCCCGCGTACCGAGCAGGTTGAGGTTGGGGCCATTCAGGACAAATACCATTCCGGTCATGGCGCCACTCTTAGCGGCAAGTCATCGCCCTTCAACGCCTTTTGGCCCGAGTCTACATAATGGTGCCGAAGAGGGCGGAGATTCCTTCGGGTAGACCGTGCAGGTAAGCGGAAATTCCGGCACCGATATTC
>CAYPGL010000060.1:2806-8585 GCA_964410035.1 uncultured Qipengyuania sp.
CGATCGAAGGTAGACAATGAGCGCAGACCGCTCCTTGGCGTCAGCCATGCCGAAAAAGCCCATCTCGTTATCCGGCACCACCCTATATGGATCGGCCAAGAAAGCATCCAGCGCCTCCGGCGTCCAGCGCGCCTCACGAGCAGCATATGCGCGCATTGAACGAGAATAGGAAAAGCCCTTCTCGGCCGCGATGGGCCGGTTGACGATCCCCTTCAGCGATGGCCCTTGTGTCGCCAAATCAGGCCCTTCGAGCGAATGGCACGCGTAGCACTTCTGAAATGCGCGCTTGCCCACTGCCAGTTGTTCGGCGGTGGCTGGAGCCAATGGCGCCGGCTTGTCATCCGCGGCGAGCGCAGCGGAAAGGGTCAACGTTGCTGCGATGCTGACAAGGCCTACCAGCCTCACTGGCCGACCGTGACCAGCATCAGCCTGTCCGTACCAGATTCCGGCAGGTAGACCTCGTTTTCACGCCCGAGTATCTGCCGCACTTGGGCATCCGGTCCGCTGGCCGGAATGGTCGCGACCCACTCCTCGCTATCGGGATCGAAGACGAGCGTGTTGTTGCTGGTGAAGTCGGTGACCCAGACATCGTCGCGCTCGTCGACATAGACGGCATAGGTTTTCGCTTCGCCGGGAAGGTCGAAGCTGGTCCACTCGTCTTCATCCGGGCGGTACCGATAGAGTTGACCACTGTTCCAACCGCTGATCCACAGATTGCCCTTCGAATCCGACCAGACGCGCCGCAGGCCCGCATTTTCGTGAGGCGGTTCGAAAAGCTTCACGCTGCCGTCGGTACGGTCCACTCTCGCAAGGTGACTTCCGGCAAGGGAGACGTACCATATCTCGCCTTCCGGCGTGGCATCGATCCCGTAAGGTCCGCGTCCCTTGGGGTCCTGGAACACCTCCAGCCGTGCTTGCGCATCGATCTTACCGTAGATGCCGTTCTGGCCCGTGAACCAATGCACGCCCTCGGCGTCGAAAGCGCCCGTATTGAGATTTGTGTATCCGGTGTCTTCTGGAAGCTTCCAGACGTCGATCGATTCGCTTTCTGAATCGTATCGGACAATCGCGTTCTGGCCGCCGTCGGTGATCCATGCTTTTCCTTCGGGGCCGAGTACTACGCCATGGGGCGCCGAATCCGCCCCGAGCGGTACTTGGCGAAAGCTCCATTCGGCTATGTCGATGATGCCGAGCGCACCCTGGCGCTGCGCGGTATACCAGATTTCGCCATGGCGGCCCGGAGCGGCGTCATGGGGCCTCGAACCTTCGGGAAGCTGGATAATTCTGGTTTCGTAAGCGTATTCAGCAGACGGGGCTTCTTCGGTCGATTGAGCAATCGCGGCAGATGACGCGAGCACGGCGAACAGGGCGGCAAACACGCGTGGCATATCTCTCTCCGGTATATTCTCCCGCTGGCATACAGCTTTCTGGCATCGGGATGAAGTCTCGCGTAGCGAGCTCTACCGGATTGACGCGTTTGAAATACCCTTCGTTTTTTCGTGGAATTTACAGTTCAGGATGCTTGCCTGAAGGCGGTCTGCTCATGCCAGCGCCAACTGCCTTGTCCCAGCTCTAGGATGTTTCTTATCTCATCCAGTCTCAGCGCCTCTTTCAGCAACAGACCCGAAGAGCCATCACGCGACCAGCGTACGGTGCACTGCTCGAAACTTTGTACCCCGAGACAGACCGTCACCAGCTCGCCAAACCTGAGCTGTCCTGGATGTGCGATCGACATACCTTTTGTGGACAGGTTGACGAGTTCTGCGGCAACGGATGTGTCCCGGTGGAAGACCTTGATGGGGAGACTTACTTCGAAGCGGCTCGCGCGGGGCGGAGAGCCGTCGCTATGCGCGATAGGCGAACACTCGGTTATTACGCCAATCCGGTCCTCGGAAAGCCAGCCCACTTCTCCTTCAAGCGGCGCATTGCTTCCCCATTGGACGCTAACCTTCTGACCCGGTTTGGCAGCGATCGCACACCGAATGCCGATCCCCGATTCCGATAGGTCCCGAATGACCACGACATAATTCCTATTATCCATTGTCAGGCATGCGGGAAGGAACACTTGACGGACCCGTTCACTTTGGCGGCGTTCTTGCACCATTTTTCTCCGGAACTCGTTGCAACCTATTGCGCAAGCTCAAGCACATATTAGCCGCAAATAGGTTAGCTTCGGGATCTGTGCTTTTACCTATGGGCGATCCATTTAAGGCGTTTTCGCAAGGGAGGCGAAGTGTCTCATCATTTTTCGATCCTCGACGATCTGGCATTTCGGCAGGCTTGGCATTAAGCACACGCGATCCTTCGAAGTGCGGTTTTTGCGATCACGGTACGTCACTAAATTCTGACTTGTCCTGATTTTTCATGCTAGAGATCCGCCGTCGATTACACAGCCTGATCCGGGGCGCGGAAGAAACCCTTTTCCTGAAATTTACCAAAATTTTAAGGCGTCGCCGTAAGGTGCGTCGATGAGCATGCTACGCCGCTTCCTGTTTCCCAAGATGTCCGAGGGAGAAAGGACCGAGCAGCTTCGCGAGATCGCGAGCAATCTTAAGCGGCAGATTCCGCTGCTCTATGCCGTTTTGCTCATCAACCTGGTCGGACTTCATGTCGCTACGAGGGGGCTGGATACCCCCCCGGGGCCGTTCGGAATGGTTCTAGCACTATTGCTAGGCTGGCGCTTTTTCTACTGGTTCTTCCTGCAGAAGCCGATCGGTCAGATCGCCAACATTGAAAGCGAACTCTCCAAAATCGCCTTCTTCACCGCGCTGATCTCCGCCGTCTTCGCTGTCTGGGTCCAAGTTTTGATCGTGGATTACGAAGACCAGATTTTTGCTGTTCTGCTCTACAGCATACTGATGACCCTGGGGGCCGCATTCGGTCTGAGCAGTTTTTCGCTGGTCGCGGCCCTGCCGGTGATACTGGTCGGTCTGCCAGTTGCTGGTCGCCTGCTTTTCATGGACGAGCCTGCTTATAAAGGCATTGGGGTTAGCCTCTTTCTGGCTCTGCTTCTCGTTATGCGCCTGCTGTATTTTCACGAAAGGGCGCTCACCGATCTGGTCGAGGGCCGTTTTGCAGTCGATCGCGAACGGACCCGCGCAATCGCAGCGGAAACCGCAGCCCTTCAGAGGGCAAGCAGAGACGGCCTCACTGGCCTTGCTAACAGGGAGACCTTGGTAGATGCGGTCGAAGTGGGGCTTAAACACGCATCGGACCAGAAGCCCGGTTCGCTCCTTGCATTGTTCGATCTCGATTTTTTCAAACCGGCCAATGATGCTTACGGCCACGCAGCGGGCGACGCCATACTTTCGGAGATTGCTCACCGCATGGAGGACGAATTCAGTCGGGACGCCATTGTTGCGCGAATGGGCGGAGACGAATTTGCCATCTTCTGGCCAGAGGGATTGGCGCGGGAAGAACTTGCGAAAGTGGGCAGCAGCATTTGTCGTTTGACTGCCGATCCGGTAATCTGGAATGGAAAGTCCCTGAAGGTCACCGCCTCATGCGGACTCACCGAAGCAGGTGTCATGACCACCTCGGCGCGTGAATTCCTCCGACAGGCCGATTCCGCGCTTTACAAGGTAAAGACCAGCGGGCGCGGTGGGTGGCGGCTCTATAATGAAGAGCTTTTCGAGTACGATAGGCGCAGGAAGGAGATCGAAGGTCTGCTTCTGACCGGACGCGTTTTGGAAGAAGTGGAGGTCCACTTTCAGCCAATCATCGATCTCGAACATGGCGAGATCGTTTCGGCGGAAGCGCTAGCGCGCTGGAACAATGCCGATCTGGGTGCGATAGCCCCAAGCGAATTTATTCGCGTTGCCGAGCAGCTAGGAATGATTCACGAACTCAACGATGTCCTTTTGCGGCGGGCTTTGTCGGAGGCATCGAAATGGCCTGGCACCCTTGGTCTATCGTTCAATCTAAGCGCTGCTCAGCTATCCAGACCTGACGCAGCCACGAAGCTCTTGGCGATCGTGGATCAATCCGGATTTCCACCGGAGCGGTTACAACTGGAGGTCACCGAAACTGCAATTCTCTCCGATATCGATGAAGCGCGTAAGCAAATGCATGGCTTGCGCGCAGCCGGTTGCCAGCTCGCTCTAGATGATTTTGGCGCGGGGCATACCTCGATCAGCTATCTGCGGGACTTGAGCTTCGACGTCGTGAAATTCGACGGCTCGCTGTCGGCTAAGATCACCGAATGTCCGCGGGCGCGCCATGTCCTGCGGGGGCTTGTTCACCTGTGCCATGCCGTCGGCTCCCGCTGCGTTAGCGAGCACATCGAAACGATGGAGCAACTTGGGCATGTCAAGGCGATGTCTTGTGACATGGTCCAGGGGCACCTTTTGGGAGCAGCAACGAGCACTCAGGGGTTGGTCGAGAGATTGGCGGGGAATGCTGCGTCGGTGTTGCCGACTGCTCCAACCGTGCAACAATCGTCAATGGATAGCTTGCGGGCCCGGGGGTAAGCGCAGTCGCGGGTATGCTTCGGCTCCCCTTTCCACTGACAGGAACAGGGTGCAAGCATAGCGATCTGCGTGAAAACCACTGGTCGGGACGACTGGATTCGAACCAGCGACCCCCACACCCCCAGTATGGTGCGCTACCAGACTGCGCTACGTCCCGAAGCCAGTGGAGGCGGCCCTATAGGCGGGGCATGAGCGCATGGCAAGCACCTGTCTCGGCCCATCTCGTTGCCAGCCCCCTGCATTGCTGCTAGTCGCGCGCCACAATTTGCAGGAGGGGATGTCCGCGTGCCTTGAAGCGTGTGCGGCCAGCGCCCAACTGACACCGGTTCGAAACGCTTCATTAGAGAGGCAATACACGTCCATGCTCGAGATTCTCGCCGCCGCCGGCTCCGCCGCTGCCCAGCCGCCGATCTGGCTGCAGGTATTGCCTTGGGTCGCGATTTTCGCGGTCTTCTGGTTTCTGATGATTCGCCCGCAGCTCCGGCAGCAGAAGGCTCATCGAGAAAAGGTCGAACGGCTGAAAAGGGGCGACGAGGTGGTCACTGCAGGCGGCCTGGTAGGCAAGATCACCAAGGTCGAAGATCAATTCGTCGAACTGGAACTGGCCAAGGGCGTCAAGGTGCGCGCGGTCAAGCAGACCATTGGCGAGGTCTTGAACGCGAAGCCAGCCAAGCCCGCGAACGATTGAGCGTGCGAAAAGGATAGAACGCCGCCATGCTGGAATTTCCGACCTGGAAGAAGGTCATGCTCTGGGGCATCGCCATACTTGGCGTGCTCGCAGCGCTTCCCTCGATCGCTTCGCTGACCAACAATGATTGGCCCGAGCAGCTTCCCAATCCGACGGTCAACCTCGGACTCGACCTTGCAGGGGGCAGCCACATCCTGCTCGAAGCGGAACGCGCGCAGGTGGCGAGCAAGCGGCTCGAGGACATGGAAGAGGGAGTGCGCAACGCCATGCGCCGCGCCGAGCCGCGGATCCGTATCGGCGACGTCTCCAGCGAGAATGGCCAGCTGAGCTTCCTGCTCGACGATGCCGCGGATATCGACCGGGCACGCGCCGCTATCGAAGATCTGATGGCAGGCACCGGACCGGTGCAGGAATGGGACCTTCAGGTCGTTGACGGACAGCGTTTCGTCCTCAGCCAGACGGAAGCCGGGCTGAGCAATGCAGTCGATGCCGCGATGGAGGGCGCGCTGCGCACCATCGGCATTCGCGTCGACGAGCTCGGCACGCGCGAGCCGACCATCCTTCGCCAGGGAGATACGCGGATCGTGGTGCAGGTCCCGGGCCTGCAGGATCCCGAACAGCT
>CAYPGL010000061.1:0-8530 GCA_964410035.1 uncultured Qipengyuania sp.
ATACGACGTGGAAGTTCAAGGCGATGTATGATCTGCGTGAAAAGAGCGCGGACGATGCTGGCATGGAACTGCTGGTTTATCAGAACCCGGAAGCGGAAGAGATGGGGATAAACCCGTTCGACCACGGCCCGCTCCACACCGATATGTGGAAGACGCAGGGGTTGAAGCAGGCGCTCGACAAATACGGGTTCGATGCAGCTTTCGGCGGAGCGCGACGCGATGAGGAAAAGAGCCGCGCGAAAGAGCGCATCTTTTCCTTCCGTACTGCCAGCCATGGCTGGGATCCTAAAAGCCAGCGCCCGGAACTCTGGAACCTTTACAATGCCCGTAAGAAGAAGGGCGAGAGCATCCGGATATTCCCGCTGTCGAACTGGACCGAACTCGACATCTGGCAGTACATTCACCTCGAGAATATCGAGATCGTACCGCTCTATTATTCCGCTAAGCGTCCGACCTTCGAATATGAGGGCGGGCTGTTCATGGCAGACGATATCGAGCGGCTCGAGAAGGTCATGGGCAGGCGTCCGGAAATCACCGAACGTTCGATCCGTTTCCGCACGTTGGGCTGCTTCCCGCTGACTGGCGCCGTGGAAAGCGAAGCCGCGACATTGCCAGAAATCATTCAGGAAATGCTGCTGACCACCACTTCGGAACGCCAGGGCCGCGTCATCGACAAGGATTCGGGCGACGCGTCGATGGAGATGAAGAAGCAGGAGGGCTATTTCTGATGTCGGAGCCCATCTACAAGACCGATGCGCTGATCGCAGAGGACATCGACGCCTATCTCGAAAAGCATCAGCACAAAACCATGCTGCGTTTCATCACCTGCGGAAGCGTGGACGACGGCAAGTCGACCCTGATCGGGCGGCTGCTCTATGATTCCAAGATGATCTTCGAGGATCAGCTTGCCGCGCTCGAGAACGATTCAAAGAGAGTCGGCACGCAGGGGCAGGAGATCGATTTCGCGCTGCTGGTCGATGGCCTTGCCGCCGAGCGCGAACAGGGCATCACGATCGATGTCGCCTACCGCTTCTTCGCAACCGAAAGCCGCAAGTTCATCGTCGCCGACTGCCCTGGCCATGAACAATACACGCGCAATATGGTCACCGGCGCATCGACTGCGGACCTCGCCTGCATTCTGATCGATGCGCGCAAGGGTGTGCTCGTCCAGACCAAGCGTCACAGTTTCCTGTGCCACCAGCTTGGCATCAAGAATCTCGTGCTCGCGGTCAATAAGATGGACCTGATCGATTACGACCAGGCGAAGTACGACGCGATCATTGAAGACTATCACAAGTTCGCGGAAAGCATTGGCATCGAGAACTTCACGGCGATCCCGATCTCGGGCCTCGCAGGCGACAACATCACGATCCAGTCGGAAAACACGGGCTGGTACGATGGCCCTACGCTGATGCAGCACCTCGAAGCGGTCGAAGTCCGCTCCGACGCGAGCCTTACCAAGCCGTTCCGCATGCCGGTACAATGGGTCAATCGCCCCAACCTCGACTTTCGTGGTTACTCGGGTCTTATCTCGACCGGTTCGGTTAAGCCGGGCGACAAGGTGCGTTCGCTGCCCTCGGGCAAGACCAGCACGGTGAAATCGGTTGTTACGATGGATGGCGATCTCGATCAGGCGATCTCCGGCCAGTCGGTAACCATCACTCTTGAGGATGAGATCGATTGTTCGCGCGGCGATGTGCTCGCGGCTGCCGATAGTCCGCCCCAAGTCGCCGACCAGTTCGAAAGTACGATCGTCTGGATGGACGAGCAGCCGCTCGTCGTCGGCCGTGCCTACTGGATGAAACTGGGCACGCAGATGGTCAGCGTGACCGTCGCCGAACCGAAATTTGAGATCAACGTCAACACGATGGACCATCTCGCCGCCAAGACGCTCGAGCTCAATGCGATCGGCGTGAGCGAGATTACCACCGACCGGGCGATCGTCTTCGATCCCTATTCGGAAAACCGCGCCTTGGGCGGCTTCATCCTGATCGACAAGATCAGCAATCGGACCGTTGGCGCTGGCATGCTGCACTTCAGCTTGCGCCGCGCACAGAACGTGCACTGGCAGCCGATTGACATCACGCGTGACGATCACGCTGCGATGAAAAACCAGAAGCCGCGCGTTCTATGGTTCACGGGCCTTTCCGGATCCGGCAAGTCGACCATTGCTAACGAAGTGGAAAAGAAGCTGGCGATCATGAATCGCCACACCTTCCTGCTCGACGGGGACAATGTCCGCCACGGTCTCAACAAGGACCTTGGTTTCACGGAAAGCGACCGGATCGAGAACATTCGCCGCATCGGTGAAGTTGCCAAGCTGATGACCGATGCAGGCCTGATCGTGCTGACCGCTTTCATCTCGCCGTTCCGCGCCGACCGCAAATTGGTCCGCGACATGATGGGTGAGGGCGAGTTTATCGAAATTCACGTCGATACGCCGCTCGAAGTAGCGGAACAGCGCGATGTGAAGGGTCTCTACAAGAAGGCCAGGGCGGGGGAGCTGAAGAATTTCACTGGCATCGACAGCCCTTACGAACAGCCCGAAGACCCGGAAATCCGCGTGAACACGGTTGCGATGAGCTCCGAGGAAGCCGCGGACTACATCATCAAGCTGATCCTGCCGCTAAAGTAAGCGGCAGGATCAGTCGGCGAAATCGTCGACGCGCTCGATCACGATGGCAGGCGCCATACCGCCCGCCGCACACATCGTCACTAGTCCGTAGCGCTTGTTCTGCCGCTCCAGTTCGTCGACCATCGTACCGATGAGGATGGAACCGGTTGCGCCGATGGGATGGCCAAGCGCAATCGAACCGCCGTTGACGTTGACCTTTTCCCAGTCGAGATCGAGATCGCGCACGAACTTGGCTGCGACAACGGCAAAAGCCTCGTTAATCTCGTAAAGATCGATATCGTCCTTGGTCAGCCCGGCCTTCTCCAGCACCTTTTTCGCCGCCGGGACGGGCGCATTGAGCATCAGCGTGGGATCGTCGCCCATGTTCGCCGTCGCCACGATCCGAGCGCGCGGTTTTAGACTGTGCTTCATCGCATAATCCTTGCTTGTAACCAGCACCGCTGCCGCGCCGTCGACAACACCCGAACTGTTGCCCGCATGGTGGAAGTGCTTGATTTCCAGATCGGGATATTTCGCGTTCACTAGCCCCGCAAAGGTGGTTCCGCTCTTGTCCAGCGGGACGTTTGCGATCTTGGCGAAGGCCGGCTCCAATTCGGCAAGGCCTTCCCTGGTCGTTTGCGGGCGAGGGAATTCCTCCTTGTCGAGGACGACATTCCCCTCATCGTCGATAACGGGGACGAGTGACCTGTCGAAGCGGCCTTCCTCGATCGCCGCCGCGGCACGTTGCTGGCTGCGATAGCCGACCTCGTCCAATTCCTCGCGCGTGAAGCCTTCCATCGTCGCGATGGCATCGCCGCACACGCCTTGGTGACTCTGTGGATGGCTCGCCTGAAGGCGCGCGTTGTAGCTTCCCATTATGGGCGGCTTCAGGCCCGCTGCCATCTTGTCCTTCGCCATCTGCGCGGTCAGGCTCATCATCTCTGTCCCGCCCGCGACCACGCAATCTTCCATGCCGCTCATCACCTGCGCCGCGGCCAGCGCGACCGAGGTAATGCCGCCGCCGCAGAAACGGTCGAGCGTGGTACCGCTAGAGGTGACGTCATAGCCGGCGTCGAGCGCGGCCATGCGGCCCAGGTCGCCTGCCTGCATTCCGTCCTGTGTGCTGACCGACCAGATCACGTCGTCCACCGTCGCGGTGTCGAGATCGTTGCGGTCCCTGATGGCCTTAAGAACGATCGCCGCGAGATGCTGCGGATGCATCGCCGCCAGCGCACCCTTGCCCCGCTTCCCGATCCCCCGGGGAGTGCGGACGGCATCGATGATATAGGCTTCGGACATGGACGGATTCCTCTCTCGGCAGAACGATAGTTGCGGCGATTGCCGGTTGACGTTTGCGTAAACCTCAAGCAGCAAGGGCGCAAGAACAGTTTCAAATCGCAATGGAGAGAGAGCCCATGTCCGAGCAAGCGTCCGCCGACGTCCTGACTGAAGTCGATGACGGCATCCTGATCGTCACCATCAACCGGCCCGAGGCGAAGAACGCCATGAACAAGGCGGCCGCCGAAGGGATCGCCGCGGCGATGGACCGACTTGATGGGGAGGACGAGCTGCGAGTGGGTATCCTTACCGGTGCGGGCGGAACCTTCTGTTCGGGTATGGATCTAAAGGGCTTCCTGCGCGGGGAATCGCCCAGCGTCGAGGGTCGCGGATTTGGCGGTGTGGTGCAGGCTCCTCCGGCTAAGCCCCTTATTGCAGCAGTAGAGGGGTATGCGCTGGCAGGCGGGCTAGAACTGATGATTGCCTGCGATCTGGTGGTCGCCCACAAGGATGCGAAATTCGGCATCCCCGAGGCCAAGCGCGGTCTCGTCGCTGCGGCGGGCGGGGTCATGATGTTACCCGATCAGATCCCCGAGCGGGTGGCGATGGAACTGGCGCTGACCGGCGACTTCATCACTGCCCAGCGCGCGTATGAACTCGGCCTCATCAACCGTGTCACCGATGGCTCAGCGCTCGACGGGGCGAAGCAGTTGGCAGCCAGCATTGCGGCGAACGGTCCCCTTGCCGTGCGCGTTTCCAAGCAGATCATGAAGGATTCGCGCGGCTGGGCGATGGACGAACGCTACGACAAGCAGGCACAATTAATCGGTCCGGTATTCATGTCGGAAGACGCGCGCGAAGGCGCGGCGGCATTTGCCGAGAAACGCAAGCCGAACTGGAAGGGGAAGTAAGATGGCCGTTATCGACGTACCCCAGCCCGCATTCATGGACGACGAGGAGATTTCGATCTTCGCCGACGCCGTCGGCAAATTCTACCAGAAACACGCACCGGAAAAGCGGGTGCTCAAATGGCGTGAAGAAGGCCAGGTCGAACGCGAATTCTGGCGCGAGGCAGGCGAGGCGGGTCTGCTCGGTTCCTCCGTGCCTGAAGAATATGGTGGCCACGGCGGGGATTTCCGGCACGAAATGGTAGTCATCGACCAGCAAGGAAAGCACGCGGTGGAAGGCTTCTCCGCCAGCCTCCACAACACCGTGATCCTGCCCTATCTCGTGCGCCACGGTACAGAAGAGCAGAAGAAAAAATATCTGCCCCGGCTCGTCAGCGGCGACCTGGTGAGCGCCATTGCCATGACCGAACCCGGAGTGGGCAGCGATCTCCAGTCCATAACCACCACCGCGCTCAAGGATGGCAATGGCTACCGCATCAACGGAGCCAAGACCTATATCTCCAACGGGCAGACGGCCGATTTCATCATTGTCGTCGCCAAGACCGATCCCAACGAACGCGCCAAAGGCATTTCGCTGATGCTCTTGGAGACCGAAGGGGCTGAAGGTTTCCAGCGCGGGAAGAAGCTGGACAAGATCGGCCTTGATGCACAGGACACGTCCGAACTATTCTTCGACGATGTCTTCGTGCCTGCCGAAAACGTGCTCGGCGGGGAAGAAGGCAAGGGCTTCTACCAACTGATGGGCGAATTGCCGCAGGAACGGCTGATCATAGCCATGGGCGGCATGACCGTGATCGAGCGTGCGCTCGAAGAGACAGTGAAATACGTCAAGGAGCGCAAGGCCTTCGGTAAGACCATCTGGGATTTCCAGAACACGCAGTTTACGCTTGCCGATCTCAAGGCACGCGGCACGGCGGCGCGCATTTTCGTCAACGACTGCATCGCAAAGCATCTGGAAGGCAAGCTCGATGTGCCCACCGCCTGCATGGCGAAATACTGGGTGACCGAACTGCAGGGCGAAGTCGTTGACAAGTGCCTCCAACTCCATGGAGGAGCGGGGTATATCAACGATTATCCCATCGCCCGCATGTACCGGGACAGCCGCATCAGCCGGATATTCGGCGGATCGAACGAGATCATGAAGATGGTGATCGCCCGGTCGATGTAATCTCCTGACGGGAAGCGAACCTGCATACGAGGGGCCGCCGGATGGAAATTCGGCGGCCAGTTCGCATTCCCCGTTTCAATGCTCGGAAGCGCCGCTTTTTTGCGACGCTTTTCTGAAGGCCGGGGCTCTCGGCGGTTCAAGCTTCCGCAAGGCTCGCAATTGCAGAAATGGCGGCGGCGGACTACGCACGGCGACCAGCCCAATGCCTCCCGCAACCCTGACTGGACCTGTAAATGACGTCGCGAGAAACCACACGCTTGATGGCGTTACCGGACGATGCGAGCGCGGCCCAGCCCGCGTCTTTCTCGGACATCGCGCACCGCATAGCCTTCGCCGCAATCGGCTGGCCCTGGCTGCTCTACAGCCTGTGGGGCGGCACGAAGCGTAGCAAGCTGCGCCTGCTCGACCGGGTGGGCCTCGGCGAGCATTCGCTGCCCAATCTCGGTAGCTGGAAGGCCGACACCGGCTTTCTCCATCGCATCGTTGATGCCGTGGAAGAACTGCGGCCCAAGATGGTGGTGGAACTTGGTGCAGGTGCATCGACGCTGGTGTGCGCCAAGGCGCTCGTCCGAAACGGCGGCGGACGGCTCATCAGCTTCGACCAACACCGCGGTTTCGTCGAAGCGACCTCGCGCTGGGTTGCCGAGGAAGGGGGTGAGGCCGACCTGCGCTGGGCCCCGCTGGCAAGCGGTATCGGCGACTGGCCGGGTAGCTGGTACCAGCTCTACGGCCTGCCCGAAGAAATCGATCTGCTGATCATCGACGGGCCGCCCTGGGTCATCCATCCCTTCGTTCGTGGTGCGGCAGAGACGCTGTTCGAACGGCTCGCGCCCGGCGGCATGGTTCTGCTCGATGATGCGGCCCGCCCGGGGGAGCGAATCGTTGCCCGGCGCTGGCGCCGGAACTGGCCGGATATGCGGTTCGATCGAACCCGCGGCAGCACCAAGGGGACACTGGTCGGCCGCAAGCTAGCCGAAACCCCGACCATGCGTACCTCGCAACGTGCATCGAACGACAATGGGACCGTCGCGGATTGGCGCCGCGCAGCCGCTATCCTCATGTTTTTCGGGGCCGGCTGGCTCGCCAACGAGCTCATGGGGGATTTCTCTTCTTCCGCGCAGGCCGCGACGATCGTGGATGAGGCCAGCGCCTCTCATGCTGCCAGCAGGGCGCGTGAAACAATGATCTCGCGACCGGAAAGCAGCCTCGACAGTCAGCGGCTTGCCGCCGAGGCCGGGCTCGACCTGCCGCCCTTGCCTGCAAGCTGGCAGATCAATGATGTGCAGCTTGATCCGTCCGATCTCGGCAATGCGCTGACCGTCTCGATCATGACCGGGCAGGGAGAACGCCTGTCCCTCTTCGCTGCCCGAGCCGAAACGCCGGCGGAAGGTCTCCCTCGGTTGGAGCGCCGGGAAGGCGCAGCGATCGCCTATTGGGAAGAAGGTCCGTTCGCCTATGCTCTGATCGGCGAGATCGAAGCGGAAACCCTGCTTCAATATGCCGCGGTGCTGTCACAGAAAGGCACGGCCTCCCAGCGCCGCTGAAGCCGGGGCTATCCCGCCAGGATGGCGGCGGCCGTCTCCTCGACGCTACCGGCGACGAGGATCGCATCGCTTCCCACCATCCCGATTTTCGTTTGACCATGTTCGTGCGCGCGCAGCCATGCGACGTTTTCGGCGATGACCATATAATCGCCACCTCGTGACTTGAGCGATATGAATTTCATGACATTGCCTCCTGGAAGTAGACATTTACGTGATCAACCTCAGCGTCACGTTAACGTCCAGTCGATTTTCGTCCGGACTTTTGTCCTTGTCGAGATCAAGCCCGGAACGGGCAGGCCCAGTGCTGACACTTTTTCATCAAAGCTGCCCTTCCGCTTACGACGCCAAAGCGGCCGTTAGGCTTGATTGCTGTGATCTCTGGCACCGGCTAGGCATAGTGAACCCCGACGCAGCAACCTTCCCGCAGAATAGATGCCACGCCGGGGCGTTCCCAGTCGGGGGTTGCAGACCGGGAATGGGAGCGTCGGTCAGGACTTTGGACGGGATCCGGCGCTACCGAAGGCGAAGACTTGTCGCTCTGACGGACTGGATGCGAGTCTCGTCGCCTCTTCAGCCGCCAGTTGCTGTTTGAGATCTTCAGCGTCCCACCATGTTTCGGCGAAGATGATGTTGGCTTGATAGACCTGACCAGAGCCAGCGCCCGCGGGCAAAGTGTCAAGCGAACGCAGCCGTTTTACAGCTCGCATAGCGATCCTGTCGAAGCCGCCTTTGCCAGACGCGCGGTAGATCTTTACATTGGCCGCGTCTCCTTGACTGTCGCGTGTGAAGCGGACGATGGAGATGCCTTCTCCATTAGGGACGGTCTCTACCCGCGAAGCGGCCTTTAGTTGTCGGTTCAAGTCCCGTGAGACCTTTTCGACAAACTCCTGTTGGGAGATCTGCGGAGTGACGACGATGTTTTGGGAAAGTAACGGCTGAGCAAGGAAGGCTGCCGAAGCCGCAGTGGCGAGGGTTAATACAAATAACTTATTCATTGTGATCATCCTTTGTGAAAGAA
>CAYPGL010000062.1:0-8503 GCA_964410035.1 uncultured Qipengyuania sp.
GCGCACCGGGGCTGGTGGCGACGATACGGAAACCGTCGGCGATGCGGGTGACCTTGTCGCCATGGCTCATCCAGACCTGATGCGTTTCACCGGGCTTCCACAGACCGTCGAAGAGAACGCATTCCTCGGTCACATCGCAGAAGGCGCGCCCGAACTCGCCGCCTTCGCCGGTTTCGTGACCCGGGCGAACTTCGCCGCCGAGCTGCTGCGTCATGACCTGCTGGCCGTAGCAGATACCGAGGATCGGAACCCTGCTTTCGAAGATCACATCCGGCGCACGCGGACTGTCGCGATCGGGTACGCTGGCAGGGCTGCCCGAGAGAATGACCCCTTTCGGCTTGAGGCGATGGAATGCCTCCTCGGCCTGAGTGAAGGGGGCGATTTCCGAATAGACACCTGCCTCGCGCACACGGCGCGCGATGAGTTGGGTGACCTGGCTGCCGAAATCGACGATGAGGATGGAATCGGGAAGGTGGGATGCGTCCATGCGCGGCGGTTAGGACGGGGGCTTGGCGCTGTCCAGAGAGCGCAAAAACATCAACGGCACATCAATTGCGCAAAACGCAACACTTCCTGACGTTTTCTCACTTTTGTTCACAAGACGGTAACATTATTTCGCAGCCCACACCCGGCGCGGAGATGTCCCTCCTACAAGGTCTTTGCCCGGGAACGAGATGGCGGCAGTCCCTTCCCAAGAGTTGCTGTCGTCGCCTTCCTCTCGGCGAGCGAGCCGGTCCATATTGGTCCACTCGCGGCTCCTAGCGCGAGCGCCGCTTGTCCGAGAGGTGATATGGCAGCGAGTAGAGACGCGGCCGCCCACACATCTCCTCTCCCCCTCCCCCCGTGTCGGCGCCGCGTCTCGAATCGCACTCCAACCTCGGCGCAACTTTCGCAAAGTTGTGCCCTTACCGTATTGCGCAAAAACAGAGAGAAATAACACATGGCTTCGATCACAACCCGCTTCGCCGTACTCATTTTTGCAACCTGCCTCTCGAGCGTAATCCTTTCGCCTGTATACATCTGACACGGCAAAATTTGCTTCCGGAAGAGCCCTAAAAGGCGCCCCAATCCCATAGCCGTGCAGCCTCTTCGCGAAGTTCGCTCTTGAGCAGCTTTCCGATATGGCTGCGCGGCATTTCTGTTTTCGGATGCACTGCGGCGAGTCGCTGGGTCTTGCCGAGCCGGGCATTCACCGCCTCGCATATAGCCGCTGCATCCCTGGCCCCCTCTGACAGCCTCACGAAACCCACCGGCGTTTCGCCCCATTTTCGCGAGGCAACGCCGATCACGGCAGCCTCCACTACGTCCGGCTCTTCGAGCAGCGCATTCTCAAGATCAACAGGATAGATGTTGAAGCCGCCAGAAATGATCATGTCCTTCGCTCGCCCGACCAATTCGACGAAACCGTCTGCGTCGACGCGTCCGATGTCACCCATGCGCTGCCAGATTTCACCGGTGGCCGCGTCCGTCCAATAACCTTCTTCGGTCTGCCTCGGGCGGTTCTTGTAGCCGCTCATCATGGTCTGGCTACGTCCGATGAGGTTTCCAGGAGCACCAGCAGGAACTTCGCGGTCATCATCATCGAGCACCTTCAACTGGCTTCCGGGAGCGGGTCGGCCCACCGTATGCAGCTTGCCGGGAAACTTGTGCGCTTCGAGGAGGCAGACCACGCCGCCCTCAGTCATCGAATAGATTTCGATCAATGCGCCGGGCATGCGGCGAAGTACCTCACGTTTCAATTCGGGCGAGAAAGGCGCCGAAGTACAATATTTCAGCTGGAGCGAGGAGAGGTCGAACTCGCCAAACTTCGGCTGATCCATTAATCGTTGGTACTGTACCGGCACCAACATCGTTATCGTGCTGCGATCGGTTTGCACGATCTCAAGCCAGCGCAGACAATCAAACTTGCTCATGACTCGCACCGCGCCGCCGGCCAGCAGCGCAGGCAGGAAAGCGACCATGGTGGTGTTCGAATAGAGTGGGGTGGATGCGAGGCTGCGAACCTCCAGTCCGTTATCAATCCAGCTCGCCGCGGTCGATGCGAACTGCCGCCAGCGCATCTGGTGAGAATGGACGATGCCCTTTGGCGTACCGGTCGTGCCCGAAGAATAGATGATGTTGAAAGGGTCTGACGGTTCGTGGTCGACAACCGGCGACCGGCTGCGCGGAGGCGCCATCCAGCCCTCGAGTTCTTCATCCAGAATGACGCAGGAGAGACCCGGGAAACATCCTTCTCCGAGTTCTGCCAATTTTGCGCGATCGATGAAAATATGCCGCGCACCGGAATCCTCGGCCATGGCGGAAAGCTGTTCGGCACTGGCGCTGGTCGTCAGCGGGGCAGCTACACCGCCGGCGCGAATGGCCGCAAGAAACACGAGCGCATAGCTAATGCTAGATGCGCCAAGGATCGCAACCGCCTGTCCCGACTGAAGCCCGGTCCCGATCAGTCGCGCCGCTATCCGCTCGACCCGATCACCGAGTTCATGCCAGCTCAGTTGGCCAGTCTCGTCGAGCAGTGCGGGCGCGTCACCCAACCTTGCAGCATTGGCGCTGATGATAGCCGGAAACGACCCGAAGGGCTGCTCTAGCGCGGAGCGAAGCGATGTAACTCCCATGTATCCACCCTATCGGAGCGAGCGACACTGTCGAGTTACTATCTCAGCATTCGATGACGTTCACCGCGAGCCCGCCCTGGCTGGTTTCCTTGTACTTATTGCTCATGTCGAGCCCGGTCTGGCGCATGGTTTCGATGACCTGGTCGAGGCTGACCAAAGTCTCCGCGCCCGTGCGATGTAGCGCAAGCCGAGCCGCGTTGACCGCCTTCACCGCACCGATGGCGTTCCGCTCGATACAGGGCACCTGCACCAACCCGCCCACCGGATCACAGGTGAGGCCGAGATTGTGCTCCATCCCGATTTCGGCTGCCGAGGCGATCTGTACCGGCGATGCGCCCCATAGGGCTGCCAGACCACCCGCCGCCATCGAACAGGCCACGCCGACTTCACCCTGGCACCCCATTTCGGCCCCCGAGATGCTGGCGCGCTGCTTGTAGAGAAGACCGATCGCGCCCGCCGTAAGTAGGAAGGTCCGGCGGCTGTTGCGACACGGAGCCTCTTCCGCGGTCACACAATAAAAGCGGATCACCGAGGGAATGATGCCGGCCGCGCCATTCGTTGGTGCGGTGACCACGCGCCCGCCCGCCGCATTCTCTTCGTTTACGGCCATTGCGTAGCAGTTCAGCCAATCGAACAACTGCTCACGTTCGTTCGATTGCGGATTGGCGGAAAGCTTGTCCCACAGGTCGGGCGCGCGCCTTTCGACCTTGAGTCCGCCTGGCAGAATGCCGCGCTGGGTCAATCCGCGGTCGATGCATTGGTCCATCGCCTTCGCAACACCGTCGATGCCCTCCATCGTCTTCTCGCGTGAGCGGAACGCGTCTTCATTGGCAAGCACTAGGTCGGCGATCGCAAGACCAGTCGATTTACAGGCTGCCAGAAGTTCCGCTGCGGAACCGAAATCATGCGGCACGTGTGTGCCGGTGTTGATCCGGTCGTCCTTCGGCTTGCGCTTCAGCTGTGCTTCGGAGGCTACGAAACCGCCACCGGTGGAAAAATAGGTTCGCTCTGCCAGCACCTTTGCCTCTCCATCGAACGCCGTCAGTTTCATTCCGTTGGGGTGAAGGTCGGGCAAGATATGTCCGGCAAGGTCGATATCGGCTACGGGATCGAAGGCGATTTCGCGTTTGCCGCCAAGCGCAAGCCGCTTGCTTTGGCGCAAACCGGCCAGCGCTTGCGCAGCCTCGTCCGGGCAGGTCCTGTCGGGAGCGAACCCCATCAGTCCGAGCGTGGTCGCATCGACCGTTCCGTGCCCGACCCCGGTAAGTGCCAGAGATCCCTGCAACTGCGTCGCCACCCGCGCCGTTCGCTCGAGCTTTCCACTCTTTTCGAGCGTGCGCACAAAAGTGCGCGCTATGCGCATCGGCCCGACGGTGTGTGAAGAAGAAGGACCGATCCCGATCCGGAAGATGTCGAGCACTGATAGCATGCCTGCGTGATGCGCCTTGCGCGCCTCGAAATCAACCGGTTGCAGGTGAAACCGGTCTCTCGATTGTCTGTGGGTAAATCAGGGCCGAAAACTTTGGATTTCCGCCCTTGCGCGCCTATATGATGGGCATGGACGAGAACATACCCGAAGCGGGCGAGAACGCCCCGAAAAAGAACGGTTACGGCGCAGATTCGATCAAGGTGCTGAAGGGCCTCGATGCGGTCCGGAAGCGGCCCGGCATGTATATCGGCGATACCGACGATGGATCGGGCCTGCATCACATGGTGTTCGAAGTTTCCGACAATGCCATCGACGAGGCGCTGGCGGGTCACTGCGACTTAGTGCTTATCGAACTCAATCCCGATGGATCGGTGAGCGTGGAGGACAACGGCCGCGGCATCCCGGTGGACATGCACAAGGGAGAAGGCGTGTCGGCCGCCGAGGTCATCATGACCCAGCTTCACGCGGGCGGCAAATTCGAGAATACAAGCGATGACAATGCGTACAAAGTATCGGGCGGCCTCCACGGTGTGGGCGTTTCCGTAGTAAACGCGCTGTCGGAGTGGCTCGAACTGGTAATCTGGCGTGACGGCAAGGAACACTGGATGCGCTTCGAGCACGGCGATGCGGTCGAAAGCTTGCGGATCGTGGGCGATGCTCCGCCGGTTGCTTCCAATGGCGATGAGGACGGCCTGAAGAAGGGAACGCGCGTCACATTCAAGGCATCGGAAGAAACGTTCAAGAACGTCATCGAGTACGATTTCGAAAAGCTCGAACACCGCTATCGCGAACTCGCCTTCCTCAATTCCGGCGTGCGCATCCTCCTGCGCGACAAGCGGCATGAAGAACCGCTCGAACACGACTTGTTCTACGAGGGCGGCATCGCGGCCTTCGTCAAATATCTCGACCGCAACAAGCAGGCCCTCGTAGCTGAGCCAATTTCGGTCAGCGCGGAGAAGGACGGCATCGGCATCGACGTCGCGCTCGAATGGAACGATTCCTATTACGAGAACGTGCTCTGCTTCACCAACAACATCCCCCAGCGGGATGGGGGCACGCACCTTGCCGCATTCCGCGCAGCGCTGACGCGTACTCTCAATAATTACGCAACCTCGTCGGGCCTGATGAAGAAGGAAAAGGTCAGCCTCTCGGGTGAGGACATGCGCGAAGGCTTGACCGCCATCGTATCGGTGAAGTTGCCCGATCCCAAGTTCGGATCGCAGACCAAGGACAAGCTGGTTTCCTCCGAGGTCCGGCAACCGCTGGAATCGCTCATGGGCGAAAAGATGAGCGAATGGCTCGAAGAAAATCCCAACGACGCGAAGCAGATCATCCAGAAGGTGATCGATGCCGCCGCCGCACGCGAAGCGGCTCGCCGCGCGCGCGAGATGAGCCGCAAGGGGGCCATGAGCATTGCGTCGCTGCCCGGGAAACTTTCCGATTGCCGCGAACGCGACGCGACCAAGGCCGAACTCTTCCTGGTCGAGGGTGACTCGGCAGGGGGCTCTGCCAAGAACGGGCGCGACAGTCAGTATCAGGCGATACTGCCGCTGAAGGGAAAGATCCTCAACGTGGAGCGTGCGCGCTTCGACCGGATCATCTCGTCGAAAGAAGTGGGCACGCTGATCCAGGCCATGGGCACCGGCCTGCGGGACGAATTCAACCTGGAAAAGCTGCGCTACCACAAGATCGTCATCATGACCGACGCCGACGTCGATGGCGCGCACATCCGCACGTTGCTGCTCACCTTCTTCCATCGTCAAATGCCCGAGATAGTGAAGGCCGGTCACCTCTTCATCGCGCAGCCGCCACTCTACAAGGTCGTGCGCGGAAAGTCGGAGGTCTATCTGAAAGACCAGCCCGCATTCGACCGCTACTTAATCGAAGCGGGCCTCAATGGCCGAATTCTCGAAACTGCGGGAGGGCCCCGCGCATCGGGAGAACTGGCCGCACTGGTCCAGGACGCACTGCGGGTTCGCAACCACATGAACTTCGTGCCGCGCAAGTATAACGCGCCGATCGTCGAGGCGATGGCTCTGGCCGGTGCGCTCGATCCCGAAGGGGCCGACAGACAGGCCGCATTGGCGAAAGCTGCCGCTCACCTGCAGATGGGCGATACAGAGGCGCGCTGGTCAGCCGAGATCGGAGAGGAAGGCCAAGTCCGGTTCCGCCGCGTGTGGCGGGGGGTAACCGACGTTCACGAGGTCGAGGGCAAGTTCCTAGACAGCGCGGAGGCGCGCAAGCTGCACCGTGTGGCTCAGGAAAATGCCGATGTCTACGCGTCTCCCGTTCGCCTGATCCGTGGCAGCGAGGAAGATGTCGAGGACCAGGTCGATGCCGAAGATGTCGAGGACGCCGAAGGCCCTGCGCCGGTGGTGGGTGAGGATGCATTGATCCTGCCAACGCAGCTGGTCGATGCGGTGATGGCCGCAGGACGCAAGGGTCTGAAGGTCAGCCGTTTTAAGGGGCTGGGCGAAATGGACGCGGAACAGCTGTGGGAGACCACCCTCGATCCGGAAAATCGGGCGCTGCTCCAGGTGAAGGTCGAGGATGCCGACGTGACCGACGAGATCTTTACCCGCCTCATGGGTGATGTCGTCGAACCGCGCCGCGAATTCATCCAGGCTAACGCGCTCAACGTCGCCAATCTCGACGTTTGATCGCCGCGAAGAGGGGCGGCCATGGACAGCAAGACACCGAACCGGCTCGAGCAGGGTGGCTTCTTGCTGTTTCTTGCACTGGTATCATTCGCACTGCTGGTGGTCGTACTACCCTTCTTCCAGCCTCTGCTCTGGGCGGTGCTGGCGGCGGTCCTGTTCCAGCCGCTCTATCGGTGGTTTCTCGCCAAGCGTAGGGGGCACGAAACGCAATCGGCGTTGCTGACGCTTGTCGTCATCCTGCTGGCCGTGGTGCTACCGGCCATGTGGATCGGATCGGCGGTCGTCGATGAAGCCGCGCAGCTTTTCCTCGCCTTGCGCGAGGGCGAGATCGATGTGGCCATGTATTTCAGCCAGGTTTTCAGCGCCCTTCCGGCAAACATCCAGGCTTCGCTCGACAGTGCCGGCTTCGGAAATCTCGGCGAAGTTCAGGAACGCGCCACCGCCTTCGTTCAGGCGAGCCTCGGAATGATCGCGCAGCAGGCGCTCGCGATCGGCGGCAGCGTGTTCGGCTTTGTGCTGGGCTTCGCCATCGCGCTTTATGTCGGCTTCTTCCTGTTGCGGGACGGGCGATCTGTGGCAGAAAATGTGCTGGCCGCGCTCCCATTCGAACGTTCCATTGCAGATCATCTGGCAGAGCGATTTCTCGTGTTAGTGCGCGCCACCATCAAGGGTTCAGTCGTGGTGGGTTTGGTACAGGGTGCGTTAGGCGCCATCACTTTCTGGATCGTGGGAATACCCTCGGTGCTGTTGCTCGGGGTGATCATGGCTATCGCCTCACTCCTGCCCGCCGTCGGACCGGCAATCGTGTGGGTGCCCGCCGCAATTTACCTCTTGGCGACCGGCGCAATCTGGGAGGGCATGGTAGTGATCATCTCCGGCGTCGCCGTGATCGGAATGATAGACAATGTTCTGCGCCCCATTCTCGTGGGCCGCGATACGGGTATTCCCGACTGGCTGATTCTGATCACGACAGTCGGCGGCATCGCACTGTTCGGCCTGTCCGGGATCGTGATCGGGCCGCTAATTGCCGGCCTGTTTCTCGCTTCGTGGAGCATCCTGAGCGACCAGCGCGCGACCGCCAGCATCTAGCTGGCCTGCTGTGCTACCATCTCGGGGTTCAATCGGCTGATGTAATTGAGCCAGCTCTTCGGTTTGCGAAGCAGCTTGTCCGGATAATTTATGTCGAGGCCCATTATCCTTCCGATCTCGCCGACGAAATGGATGCAATTTCGGGTTTCGAGGTCATAATATTTCCCCGGTGCGTTTCGCCATGATTCCACAAAAGCACGGACTGCGCGATACTGCCTGTCGGACATGGGAAGCGTGAAATGGCGGTTGGTTTTTCTCAGCCACTTCTCCTCCTCGACGAGAATCATATGTTCGACAGGACCATTCAGGACGGCGAGCGATGCACTCCTCGCCGAGAACCCGAAGTTCTCCTTCACCGCAGTCCCGTCATTGAGAGTGCCCTCCATCGAAACGAAGGTGTGTGGATATCGTCCAGCCAGCACCGAACCGTTGAAGGAATGAAAGGTAATGTCGACTGCGGCGGCGGCCAGCGATGACCATCCCAGCGCGAGCAACAGTAATGCCGTGCGGAAAATGCGAACCATGGGCGACCTTAAAGCAGTCGCGCCATGGATTCGCAATGACTTGGCTTACCCGCTGGCCAGTAGCGTGGCGTTTCCGCCAGCCGCGGTTGTGTCGATGCAAACCACGCGTTCGGTCGCGAAGCGGGCCACGTAGTTGGGGCCACCAGCCTTCGGGCCAGTTCCCGACAGGCCTTCGCCGCCGAAGGG
>CAYPGL010000063.1:0-1675 GCA_964410035.1 uncultured Qipengyuania sp.
CGATCATGCCGTCGTGATCCGGCAGTTCGACACCCACATGGCGTGCTTCACCATTGTCCTGCCAGTCGTGGCGCGAAAATTCCCGGATCGGCACCCGGCTGACGGTCGCCACGCCGTGATAGCCCTTCTGGCCGTGCACGGCGATATGCTCGTAGCCCAGCGCCTTGAACGCCTCGTAGGGGAACTGGTGCTCCTGGCACTTGATCTCCTGCAGGCAGAGAACGTCGGGCGCGGCATCCTTCAGGAAGCGCTCGACGATGGGCATGCGGAGGCGAACGGAATTGATGTTCCAGGTAGCTACAGAAACCATGGCGCGGAGATAGAGCCGAGGCGCCTACCGGTCCACCTTCGAAAACAAAAAACCCTCGAGCCGGGGGCATTGGCTCGAGGGTTCCTTGTGAGCGTTCGTCACGCTTGGATACCGAACGGCTTTAAGTGCGGGCAATCAACAGGGGGGAAATTGCCGCCGCCGCTTCGATAACCTTAGTTCTAGGCCCGCTGGGATTGCTGCTCAATGAACATTCGGACTCGGCGAATCGCAACAATCGAACGGCCCGTCGCCTAACCGTTATTTACGGGCGACGGGACGAACGGCGCGGGTCCTTGAAGGTGAACGCGCTGTCGGCAACCGACACGCCGTAGCGGTTGTTATTGAGGCGAACCGTGGTGCGGTGATTCTGCGAATCGAGCGCGACCCAGTGGGTGAGGCGCAGGCCGCCCGGCGCCGATCCATCGCGCGCGAAGATCAGCGTAATCGCGCCGAATTCGGGGCGACCCGGATCGCGAACTTCGATGCTGACGACATCGCTATGGCTGGTCGGGACCAGTTTCCCGTATTTTTTTACGTCGCGGCTCGGGTCGAGCAGCGCGCCAAGCGGCGAATTGCTGATCGGCCAGCGCTGGACCTGGTTCACCTCGTAGTCGATCATGTACATCGACTTGCCGTTCGAGACGACGAGGAGCGGCACGCCCTTTTCATATTCGAAACGGATCTTGCCGGGACGCTTCAGCGTCATCACGCCCGAAACGGCCTGACCATTGCGGTCGGTCTGGACGAAGTCCGCCTTCATCGTGGAAATCCCGCGCAATGCTGCGACCGCACGGTCGAGATCGCCAGCCGCCGCTTCGACGGGGGCCGGAGCGGCATAAAAGGATGCGGGAACGCCCACTGATAGCGCAAGCGCTAGTGCGGAGGCGACGGGACGATTTTTGAAGATAGACAAGGTGCTCATGCTCCTGAATTACAGTCGGAGCATTGAACTGTCACTGAACTAAAGGCGTTCCCGCCGTTCAGCTTCCGGACCGCACGGCCCAACCAGATCACTTGATCTTGGCTTCCTTGAATTCGACGTGCTTGCGCGCCACCGGATCGTACTTCTTGAAGACGAACTTTTCGGTGTGGTTGCGCGGATTCTTCTTCGTCACGTAGTAGAAGCCCGTGTCGGCGGTCGAGACGAGCTTGATCTTGACGGTTGCGGGCTTCGCCATGGCGTGTTCCTATAGATCTTTCGAAAAGGGTCCGCCCCACGCGAAGGAGAGAATCCCCGGGTTCAGGAGGAGCGGCGTGTGGTCGAGCGCCGTCCCGAAGCCCATCGTGTCGAAGATCACCGTCGGCTGCGCGGAAGCTGCGGCCGCTCGCCGTGTCTGGTTTCAGCCAGTCGACTTCCAAGAAAAG
>CAYPGL010000063.1:1685-8444 GCA_964410035.1 uncultured Qipengyuania sp.
CGGCCTAAATAATAAGGGCGGCGCGTGTCGCACCGCCGTCCGGCGCGCCCTTTGTGTGATTCACGCGGAAAAGTCAAGCGCCCGGCGCACCCGGCGTTACCATTCGACCTTGCCGCGCTTGGCCTTTACGTCGCCCCGCACCTTCTTAGCCTTGAGGCGTTTTACCTTGCCCACGCGGTTCACCCTGCTCTTCTTGCGTTTCCTGGGCGGATCAAGCGCTTGATTGACAAGTTGGATTAGACGCTCTCGCGCCGCCTCGCGGTTCTGTTCTTGGGTGCGGTACTCGTTGGCGGTGAGGACGATTTCGCCGTTCTTGGTGAACCTGCTGCCCGCGATTTCCTTGATTCGCTCGAAGGTCTCCCGGCTCAAGCCAAGCTGGAATACGTCCACCCGGAGTTGCACCGCCGTGGCGACCTTGTTCACATTCTGCCCGCCCGGGCCGGAGGACGCGATGAATTTCTCCTCGGCGATCTCCAACGCCCGGTCGACGATTCTACCCATCCGTGAACCCGAGCGCCGCGAACTCGCGCGGCAGCGGCGCGGCAGCTTCGATTGCTGGCTTCTTCTCGCGCGGGACCACCAGGCCTGCCGCGTGCAGCATAGTGCGCGGCGCGCCCTTGCCGCTACCGTAGATCGGATCGCCCAGTAGCGGCAGGCCCAGTCCCGCCTCGCAATGAATCCGGATCTGGTGCGTCCTTCCCGTTTCCGGTCGGAATTCGAGGAGGGCCTTTCCATCATTTTCCATCAGCTTGCGCCAATGGGTGATGGAGGGCTTGCCCTTCTTGGCGGCGATCATGCGCCAGCCTTTTTCCGCGCTGCTGATCTTGGAAAGCGAGAGCTCGATAGTGCCCTCTTCTCCCTCGGGAATACCGGCAAGGACACCGACATAACGTTTGGTCACAAGCCGGTCCTCGAACGCCTTGGCGAATCGCTTCAGCGCCTTGGGATTGCGCGCCAGCAGCAGGCAGCCGCTGGTATCGGTGTCGAGCCGGTGGACCGGCGAGGGATCGCGCTGGAAGCCGAGGCGGAGCTGTTCGAAATGGTCTTCCAGACACGGCCCGCCGCGCTTGGGGCGATCCACGGAAATGCCTGCTGGCTTGTTGATCACGAGCGCTTCGCCGTCTTCGAAAATAATCGGGATGTCGGTCATACGGCTTTCAGTTCGGCGCGCACCATCTGGCGCAGCGCATTTCCGAGGAAGAAACCGTCCTCGAGATCGGCAATGGTGAGTTCGGCTTCGCGCGCCCTGCCTTCAGCGATGAGCGATTGGCGGAACACGCCGGGCAGGAGGCCGAGCGCAGCGGGCGGGGTCAGCCATACTCCATCGTGTTCGACAAAGATATTGGTGACGCATCCTTCGGTCAGCAGGCCGTCTTCGCGCACCAACAATGCCTCGGTCGCGCCATGGCGCCGGGCGATGGCCTGCGCGTCTTCATAAAAGCCGCGATCGGTGGTCTTGTGACGCAGGCGCCAATCGCCCGGATCCACCGGCAGGGGGAGGACGATGCATCGAGCTGGGGTGGGCCAAGCATCGGGCATGTTCTGCACTTCCAGCGCGATGGCGCCGCTGTGCGACGCCAGCAGACGGATGCGGCCCGGCTTGTCGAGGACGAAGCAGCAGGCGTGGAGCTGGTTGCGCGCCTCGTGACGGTCGAAGGCGAAGCCCAGTTCCGCAGCGCTGTCCTTCATCCGCGACAGATGTGTTTCGAGCAAGGGAATGCCTTCCTCGGGCGTGAAGCGCATGGTTTCGATCAGGTCGAACTGAGCCGCCTTGTGTTCGGGCGAGGACTTGCTGGCAAATGCACCCTTGAGGAGCGCTTCCCGCCATTCCGTGCGCGCATCGCTGTCGGCCACGATCGCGCCGCCCACGCCCAGTACGGCCTTGCCCCGCGAATTTTCGATCTCGGTCAGTCGCAAGGTGCGGATGGCGACGTTGAAGGCGGCATCGCCATCGGCGCCGATCCGACCGATGGCCCCGCAATAGGGCCCGCGGGGTTCACGTTCGACCGCGCCGATCAGCTCCATTGCGCGGATTTTCGGTGCTCCGGTGATCGAGCCGCAAGGGAAGAGCGCCCGCACTAGATCGGCCGCGCTCCTGTCCTCGCGCAATTGGGCGCGCACGATGCTCACCATCTGGTGGATCGTCGGATAACTCTCGATCGCGAAAGGTTTTTCGACGCGCACGCTGCCCGTCTCGGCCACGCGGGAGAGATCGTTGCGCATCAGGTCGACGATCATGAGGTTTTCGGCCTTGTCCTTGACCGAATTCGCTAGTTCTCCGGCCAAGGCTTCGTCCTGTCCGGCGTCGGCAGATCGCGGACGCGTGCCCTTCATCGGCTTGGCCTTGGCCTCCCGGCCTTTCAGAGAAACGAACAGTTCGGGCGATAGGCTCAGCAGCCAGTGCGATCCGTCGAAAATCACACCGCCATAGCCTGCCTGCGCCGCAGGGCGCAGCGCGGCATAAAGGCCCAGCGGATCGCCGGTGAAATTGCCGGCCAGAGGAAAGGTTAGATTGGCCTGGTAGATATCGCCCGCACGGATCGCTTCCTGAAGGCGTTCGAATGCCAGCTCGTAACCGCCGGGGGAGATTTGCGGCTCCAGCGGGCCGACGCTCCCCGGTCCTTGCGCCCGCGCTGCGAGCCATGCCGGCATATCGCCGGTGGCAATGCGCCGGGGTTCTTCGAAGAGGCCAAGCCAGACCAGCGGGCCTGCACCGCCCGCCCTGGCCTCGGCCAGAGGGAATAGCCGATCCTCCAGCGCGAGCCCGGCTTCATAGGCGATATAGCCCGCAAGTTCGCCGCCCTTCCGCCGCGCAGTCTCGGCAGCTGAAAGCACCACTTCGACCTCGTCGGCCCTATTGGCGACGAACAGCTGCTTCGGATTTTCATAGAACAGGGTATCGGCGGCGTCGTGTTCGCGCGCATCGTCTAACAGAACGAATGGGTGTCTGCCCGCCATCTTGCCTCTGCCTTTACAGAGCCTACGCGCCAAGTCGAGGGATTGCTTGACCATTGCGTCAGGCCTGCGCCAACTCAATACGCACCACAAACAAGGGCGGGACAACGATGAGCACTATCTTTCTTGGCGCCACCGACGCAGGCGACCAGCAGTTCTTGCGGCTTGCGCAGGCCAACCGCCACGGCTTGATCGCAGGCGCGACGGGCACCGGGAAGACGGTAACCCTGCAAGGGCTGGCCGAGAGTTTTTCTGCCCAGGGAGTTCCGGTCTTCGTTGCCGATGTGAAAGGCGACCTTGCGGGCATTGCGATGTCCGGATCGCCGCAGTTCAAACATGCCCAAAAGCTGGAGGGCCGGGCGAAGGAATTGGGCATGGACGAATATGCCTATGCCGATAACGCCGCGGTTTTCTGGGATCTCTACGGCGAACAGGGCTTCCCGATTCGCACGACGATTTCGGAAATGGGACCGCTGCTGCTAGCGCGCCTGCTCGACCTGAACGAAACGCAGGAGGGCGTGCTCAATATCGTCTTCCGTTATGCCGACGAGAACAATCTCCTGCTGCTCGATCTCGGCGACCTGCAATCGATGCTCACCTTCGCCTATGACAATGCAAGCGAACTTTCTGGCACCTATGGCAATGTCCCCAAGGCCAGTATCGGGGCAATCCAGCGGCAGTTGCTTAGCTTCGAGAGTCAGGGCGCGGACATGTTCTTCGGAGAACCCGCTCTGGAGATCGACGATTTCCTCAAGGTAGACGAGCGGGGCCGCGGCATCATTAACGTGCTCGCCGCCGACAAACTGATGCGCGGGCCCAAGCTTTACGCCACCTTCCTGCTCTGGCTGCTCGCGGAATTGTTTGAGACCCTGCCCGAGGTGGGCGATCCCGAAAAGCCGAAGCTCGTGTTCTTCTTCGACGAAGCGCACCTGCTGTTCGACGATGCACCCGCCGCATTGGAAGACAAGGTAGAGCAGGTCGTGCGGCTTATCCGATCGAAGGGGGTCGGCGTCTATTTCGTGACGCAGAACCCGATTGACATCCCTGAAAAAATTGCCGGTCAGTTGGGCAACCGCATCCAGCACGCTCTGCGCGCCTTCACCCCGCGTGACCAGCGGGCGATCAAGGCGGCTGCTGAGACATTCCGCATCAATCCCGCGCTCGATGTCGAACAGGCCATCACCGAGCTTAAGGTCGGCGAGGCGCTGGTCTCCACGCTCGACGAGGATGGGGCGCCGACGGTAGTTCAGCGCACGCTGATCAAACCGCCGCATTCGCGCCTCGGCCCCGTTACCGAAAAGGAACGCAAGATCGTCAATTCTGTCAGCGAGCTGGACGGTAAATACGACGATGGCGTAGATCGCGAGAGCGCCGAGGAGGTGCTTGCCGCCAAGGCCGCCGATGCTGCCGCAACCGCCGAAGAGGTGGCGGAGCATGGGCGGGAGGAAGTGGCAAAACGCAGCCGCAAGTCGACTTCGATGTGGGGCAAGGCTGGCAAGGCCGCTGCCACGGCAGCGGCAGGATCGCTAACCTCCATTGCGGTGGCCACAGCGCTGGGCAAGGAATCGAGCGCCAATCCACTGCGGACCGGTGCCACGGCATTCGTACGCAACATCATCGGCGGATTGATGCGCTAGAGGGGAAGGCGGAATTCCGCACAGAGGCCCCCTTCGGGGCGGTTTGACAAATGCAGTTCGCCGCCGTGCTGTTCGGCGACAGCGCGCGCCAGCGTCAGGCCGAGCCCCGCCCCGCCCGTGGCGCGGTTCCGGCTCGCCTCGCCGCGGGTGAAAGGCTCCAGCATATCGGCAATGCGATCTTCGGGGATGCCCGGACCATTGTCCTCTACACGGAGTACGGCGGCACCGCCTTCCTCCAGCACGGATACCCGGGCATCCCCGCCATAACGCAAGGCGTTCGATACGAGGTTGCGCAGTCCGCGCTTTAGCCAGGTGAGGTGGATGGGTGCCACGATGCGCTGCGTTTCTAGGGCAACCGCTTCGCCCATATCCTCGAATTCCTCAACCACCGAGGCCGCCAAAGCGGCAAGATCGGTCCTTTCAGGCGCCGCACCCGACTTGCCGACGCGGGCCAGCGCAAGGATTTCGTCAAGTGTAAGCGTGATATCCTCGATACTGTCGATCATGCGTTCACGCACTGCGGCATTTTCGACGCTCTCGACCCGCACGCGCAGGGCGGCGAGCGGCGTCTTGAGATCGTGTCCGATCGCGCCGAGCATGACGTCCTTTTCTGCCAGCATGGCACCGATCCGGGCCTCCATCGCATTATGCGCGCCAATCAGACGGCGGACATCCTCCGGCCCGGCCGGCTCGATCGGCTCGGATTGTCCGGGCCTCCGCGAAAATTCCTCGGTTCGCGTCGTCAGTTGGGCGAGCGGTCCGGTGATCCGGCGCAGGACCAGCCAGAGCACGAACGAGAGTAGCACGGTGAGTGCCCCCGCCTGAAGCAAGGGAAACAACGGACCGAATTGTTCATGCGGCTTGCGGATCGGGGCGCGGACCATGTCCCAGCCATTGCCATCGCTAATCCCGGCGATTGCGATGGAATCCGGTAGGTCCTCCGGTGCATAGCCCCGACGAAGGGCAAGGCGCTGCAGGAACCGCTGCGCGATCGGGTCTGCCGAAACAGGCCGCTCGACCAGCCTGATACCGGTGAATTCGCGACCGTTCTCACGCAATGTTTCCGCAAGACGTTCCTGCAGCTCGGGCATTGCGCGGTCCTGCGGTAAGGTCTCGAAGCCGGTTTCCCGCGTGAAATCGGTGCCGGAAAATCGGTGGCCCATGCGGCGCGGGCGGTCCTGCTCGCTGCGAGGGGACATCTCCCGGCCGGGGTTGATCCCGGCTGCAATGTCTTCCACGCCGCCTTCCCGAATGCGGGCCGAAGCGACGAGGCGCAGGCTTAACGTATTTACCAACCCGGTTTCGGCGCGTTCCTTTTCGATGCGCCACGCCAAAAGACCGTTCACGCCCTGGACGATGAACAGTGTTAGCGCGACTGCCAACGTAACCTGGCCGAGCAGGCTTTTCGGCAACCAGCGTGTCACCGGCTATCCTGCGCCATCCGCGTAACTTCGGCGGCGAATCGGTAGCCGCCGCCGCGCACGGTTTGGATGAAATGTGGGTTCCGGCTGTCTGCTTCGATCTTTTGGCGGAGCCGGCTGATCTGATTGTCGACCGCGCGGTCGAACAGGTGCGCTTCGCGGCCCTGCACCATGTCGAGCAGCTGGTCGCGGTCGAGGACGCGGCGCGGATGATCGCAGAAGGCCCGCAGCATACGGAATTCGGCGGTCGATATCGGTACAAGCGTGCCTTCAGGATCGATCAAACGGCGCTTCTGCGGATTGAGCTTCCAGCCCTCGAAGGCGTACAGCATGTCCTCGGCAGCATCTTCCGGCACGCGCTCGGCTCGTCTCAGGACCGAACGGATACGCGCCACGAGTTCGCGCGGTTCGAAGGGCTTTGTCACATAGTCGTCGGCACCGATCTCGAGGCCGATGATTCGGTCCATCGCTTCGCCCTTGGCGGTTAGGAGGATTACCGGCATCTTTTTTGTTTCGGCAAGGTGGCGACAGAGCGAAAGGCCGTCCTCTCCCGGCATCATGATATCGAGCACGACGAGATCGGGCGTTTCCATGCTGAGCAGGCTGCGCGCCGATGCGGCGCTGTCCGCTTCACGCACGACAAACCCTTGGCCGGTGAGATACTCGGCCAAGGGCTCGCGTAGCGTGCGCTCGTCGTCGACGAGCAGGAGAGTGACGGGCGCGGTATCGTTCATTGATCGGTTTCG
>CAYPGL010000064.1:0-8384 GCA_964410035.1 uncultured Qipengyuania sp.
TCGCTCGGGCTTGTCTTCGGTGTGATGTTCGGATTGGTTTTCGATTCGATTGCTATTGGCCTGGCGTTGGGTGTCGCTTTTGGCGCGGCCTTCAGCGCTGCGGGTTCCAAGAGCGACGACGACGAAGACGAGGGCTCCGGCCCCACCAGCAAGGATTAGAATATTTGTCGGAAACCATTGTTTTACCGGTCGTTGGGGCCTTGTGAGCCGTTCTCCCGTCCTGATCTTCACCGTCCTGATCGTCGGCGCATTCCTTGTGCTGGCGACGGCCGTCAGCACGCCGGGTGAATCGCCACAGGACTACCAGGAGCGCGTGTTGCTCGCCGAACAGAAGGAGGCGCCGCCACCCGAGCCCGAACTGACCGCCGCGCAAGAGCAGCTTGAAGCCGAACTCCGCACCATCGGGGAAGGCTTCGCCGGAGAAGTGGGTATCGCGGTGAGCGAGGCGGAAAGCCTGGTGACCATGTCCTATGCGGGCAAGACCCCGTTTCCGCAGCAGAGCGTGAGCAAGCTCTGGGTGACGCTGACCGCGCTCGACCTGGTGGACGAAGGCGCGCTCGACCTGTCGGAGCCCGTCACTATCCGGCGCGAGGATCTGACGGTATTCTACCAGCCGATCCGAGAGATCGTGAGGGCGCGAGGGGAGTTCAGCACCGACTATGGTGAACTGATCCAGCGCGCGATCACGCAGAGCGACAATACCGCAAATGACCGGCTGCTGCGCCGCGTGGGAGGACCGCAAGCGGTCGAAGCCTTCATGCGCCGCAACCAGATCACCGGCGTGCAGTTCGGGACCGACGAGCGGACGAAGCAGAGCAAGATCGCGGGTCTGGAATGGAATCAGGCCTACTCTTTCGAAAATGCCTTTTACGAGGCGCGCGACCGGGTAACGGAACAGGATCGCAGGCGCGCGTTCGAAACCTATCTGGCAGACCCCATGGACGGCGCGAGCGCGCAAGGCATGGCAAAGGCGCTGGCCCGCCTTGCCCGGGGGGACCTGCTTTCTGAAAGCTCGACCGAGCTGATCCTCTCGACGATGGAAGAAACCCGTAGCGGTCCCCGCCGTCTGAAGGGCGGCGTACCGGGCGGTTGGACTTTCGGTCACAAGACCGGGACCGGCCAGTTTTTCGATGGCGTGCAATCGGGTTACAACGATGTCGGCATACTGACTGCCCCTGACGGAACGCAATATTCGCTGGTCGTGCTGATCGGTCAGACTCGCGCGTCCTACGCGGAGCGGATGGCGATGATGCAGGAGGTCACGCGTGCGGTCGTGCGCCATCATGAAGCGCGCTCGATAACCGAAGCCTAATCCGCGAGCGGTTTTTCGATCCACTTCATCACGCCGCCGGGCAGCGGCGTCCACCAGCCGGTTTTCACTCCCGCCTCGGCGAGGACATCGCTCACCCACTGGTTGCAGGTGTTCCCCAGATGATAGGTGCCGGGCGCATCGTAGAACACATCGTAGCTGGCATAGCCCCGATAGACTTCTCGAGTTGGCGACACCGGAATCTGCCGTTCGATTGCCGCGACCAGACGCGCATACTCCGCCTCGGTAATCCGCAAGGGGCGGTTCGAGGGGCCGGGGGCGGGGCGCACATAATGCGCGGCATGAAGCAGCCCGTCACCGCCGGTAGCAGCATTGAGCGCGGTCGGCAGGCTGAGATCGCCCCAGGTGGGGGTATTCAGAAACACTCCGCGTTCGCCCCAACTCACCGCGACATGGGTGTAGGGCCGTGACGGATCGGGCAGGTCACTGGCCGGGAAGGCCTTTCGCCAGTCCTTCACGCCCGAGACCATGGGCATAACGATCTCGGTGTGGATGCCATTGTCGCCCACCATGATTTCGATGCCCTGCTCGGGCTCGGTCCAATCGGCATTGCGCGGGATGGAACTGCCGATCCAGGCGGATAAAAAGATAAGCGCGATGACGGCGAGCAGGCTGGCGAATATCCCTCCGATCCACCGGAATGCGCGCCGGTGCTTCACCGGATGCGGCTCTTGCGCAGCCATAGGATCGACCAGTCACCATTTATGATCCGTCGCGCTAGACGGAAGCTCTGTTTCCGATAGGCCGAGCGAACTTCTGCCTCCTGCTTTTCCAGCAGTCCTGCCAGCAGCAGGCTGCCGCCCGGCGTTACAACCGCGGCAAAATCGGGCGCCAGCTTAACAAGCGGGCCAGCGAGGATGTTGGCGATGAGCAGATCGTACGGCCTGCGCGCTTGAATAAGCGGATGGTCGGTTCCCGGAGCAATGACCATCGTCAGCTGTCCGGGGCCAGCACCCACCGGGATTGCATTCAGGGCGCAATTGTCTTCAACAACTCCGGCGCAGACGGCGTCGATGTCGGTGGCTGTGGCTTTCGCCTGCGGCCAGAGATGCATGGCGGCAAAGGAGAGCAGGCCGGTACCGGTTCCGATGTCGGCATGATTGCGGACGACCAGACCTTCACGCTTCATCCGGTCGAGCATGGCGAGGCAGACGGCGGTCGTATTGTGCTGGCCGGTCCCGAATGCCTGGCTCGCCGGAATCACGAAATCGACGAGTCTGTCATCTGCCGGATAGTCTGGCGTATGGACGTGGAAGCGACCTGCACGGATCGGTTCGGCGCTATGCTGGCTGAGCGTTACCCAGTCCTCGTCCGGCAATTTTTCTGCGCTGAACTCGGGTGCCCCATCCGTAAAAAGTGATGCCACCGCCTTGCGGTCCACTGCTGTGGGTTTGTGGTCCAGCCACACTTCGAGAATCCAGTCCTCGGGCTTGTCCTCAGCAATCTCGCGTCCCGATACGACCAGTTCTTCCGGGAAGTCCCATGCCTCGTCATGCGCAAGCAAGGCGGCGTGAATAACCTGCTTCGTGCCTTGGGCCGACAGCTTCCATGCACTCATTACGGGTTTTCTTTCGCAAGCCGTTCGTCGAGCTTTTCGTCGAGTTGCGCCGCATAGGTCGCACATTCGCCCGGCGCGCCAAGCGTCCCGGTGCGTAACCGCTCGATCAGTTGGCTGGAAGACGGATGCGGAGTGAGAAGGATATCGCAGGGCAGGAAACGCACCTTGTCTATGCTGGCGCGGAATGCCGCCACGACCTCGGGGTGGTCGGTAAAGCGATAGTCGTCGGAAGAAACGGCCGACAGACTGTCGACATAGGCCATCCGGCTACAGGCTGGCGGTTCGCCCGGCAGGCTGCAGCTTACCCACGTCCAGCTGAGCGCGCCCGGACTGTGGCCGGGCGTGGCATGCGCCGTGACCGTAGCGGTCTCAGTACGTACCGTATCGCCGTCTTCGACGATGACATCGACTTGCACCGGCTCCATCGGCTCGTGGACACCGAACTGCGGGTCCTCCGGATGGTCCTCTCCCGTCGAGAGCACCTTCGCTGCTTCCGCCGATGAAACGATATGCGCCCCGGTCGCGGCGCGAAGTTTGGCCAGACCGCCGACATGGTCGAAATGTTCGTGACTGTGGAGGATGCTTGCGATCTCGTTGAGCCGGAAGCCCAGCTTCTGGATGTTGTCCATAACGACCTCGGCGCCTTCCTCGGTCCCGCTGTCGATCAGGATGTGCCCCTCGTCGCCTGCTATGAGGATCGCGGAAATGCCGCAGGTGCCGACATAATAGGTCGAACCGAAGATCCGATAGGGCGGGGCGGGTTTGTCCCAATCATCCCAAGGTTCGCAGGTAGCCGCCCATTGTTCGGGCTGGACCTTTTCGGCCGGAGGCAGAGGCTCCGGCGTCTGGATCGGTGGAGGCAGGACTGCGCAGCCCGACAAAGCGAAAGCGATGGGGGCGAGGAACTTAACGGACATAGCTGGCTCCATTGGCGTCAATGGTGGTTCCGGTCATGCTTGGCGGTGCATCGAGCGCGCAGAATTCGACGATCCGGGCAATTTCTTCGGGCTCGGCAACCCGGCCAAGCGGAATGTCGGCGAGCAACCCCGGCCCTCCGCGGCTATCGAGGTAGTCGCCGGCCATCGCCGTGTCGGTGAAGCCGGGCGTGATCGCGAAGCTGTAGATGTTCTCGCCAGCATAAGCGCGCGCAATGCTCTTGTGCATGGCCAGCATCCCGCCCTTGCTCGCCGCATAGTGCCAGTGCGCCGGAGAATCGCCCCGATGGCCCGCACGGCTCGCCACGTGGACGATACGTCCGGAACGCCCGGTCTCGCGCCAGTGTTTGACGGCATAGCGGCTGAGCTGAGCCGACGCTGTCAGGTTGATCCGCATCGTATCCTCCCAGGCATCGAGCCATTCGATGTCCGAGCGGTCTATGGGGTTGGGATCGAACAGGCCGGCATTGTTGACCACCACGTCGATCTCGCCCCCGGCCTGCTCCAGCGCCGCATCCCACAAGGCACGCGGGGCCTGGGGATCGCGAAAATCGGAGGGAAGGGTGCCGAAGCCTTCGCCGGAGGTGGATTGTCCGATGACCTTGGCGCCGCGCGCTTCCAGCGCTGTGCGTGCGGCTGCGCCAATCCCGCGCGATGAACCTGTAAGTAAAATGCATGTCATGCATCACGCTATTCGAAACTTTGCGGCAAATGTCGAGGCCGCGCGCCTTGCCTGTGGCGACAGCTTCGCTAAGGAGGCGCAACAAAATTCTCGTAACGGACAATGCATTCATGGCAAACCGCCCGCTCTCACCGCACCTGCAAATCTGGAAATGGGGTCCGCACATGGCCGCATCCATTCTCCACCGTGTAACTGGAGACGGCTTGGCCCTGGTCGGTCTCGCGGTGCTGCTCTGGTGGCTTGGCGCGATGGCAGGCGGGGCGGAAAGCTACGCCACCTTCGTCGAGATAATGGGCTCTCCCATCGGAATGATCGTGTTGGTCGGGCTTAGCTGGGCGTTCTTCAGCCACATGATGACCGGGCTGCGCCACTTCGTAATGGACATCGGCGCCGGTTACGAACTGACCACCAACAAGACCTTTTCGGTCGTTGCGCCGGTCCTTGGCATTCTTCTAACCGCCGCCTTCTGGGCGGTGATACTTCTCAAGTGAGTTCATCCATGAGTGACGGAACCCCCATCGGACGCGTGCGCGGGCTTGGCTCAGCACACCACGGCGCACACCACTGGCTGGTGCAGCGTTTCACTGCCGTCGGCAATCTCGTGCTGATGCTGTTTCTTGCGGTCAGCCTCGCGCTGCTGCCTTCGTACGATTACGGCACGGTCAGCGGCTGGGCTTCGCAGACGCTCCCGGCGACCGCGCTGGCGCTGTTGATCGTAAGCGTGTTCTGGCACGCGCGTCTTGGCCTTCAGGTGTTGATCGAAGATTATGTGCACGATTCCGGCACAAGGTTCGGCACGCTCGCCCTTCTCAATCTTGCAACAATCGGCGGCGGCGCTTTCGGACTCGTTTCGATCGCCCGCATCGCCCTCGGAGGAGCCGCCTGATGGCCCGTACCGACACTTTCGAAATTGGCGGTCGCGGCTACCCCATCGTCGACCATACCTATGACACCGTCGTGGTGGGCGCGGGCGGTTCCGGCCTGCGCGCGACCATGGGCAGCGCGGAAGCGGGGCTCAAGACGGCCTGCATCACCAAGGTTTTCCCGACCCGGTCGCACACCGTCGCGGCTCAGGGCGGCATCGCGGCCAGCTTGGGCAACAACACGCCCGACCACTGGTCGTGGCACATGTACGATACCGTCAAGGGTTCCGACTGGCTCGGCGACCAGGACGCTATCGAATACATGGTCCGCGAGGCCCCGCAGGCAGTCTACGAACTCGAGCATGCAGGCGTGCCCTTCAGCCGCAACGACGACGGTACGATCTACCAGCGTCCCTTTGGCGGCCACATGCAGAATATGGGCGAAGGCCCGCCGGTGCAGCGCACTTGCGCCGCGGCCGACCGTACTGGCCATGCCATGCTCCACGCGCTCTACCAGCAGAGCCTGAAGTATGCGGCGGACTTCTTCATCGAGTATTTCGCGCTCGACCTGATCATGGAAGACGGACCTGGCGGCAAGGTCTGCCGCGGCGTCATCGCCATGTGCCTCGATGACGGGACGATCCACCGTTTCCGCAGCCAGGCGGTCGTGCTCGCGACCGGCGGCTATGGCCGCTGCTATTTTACCGCGACCAGCGCGCATACCTGCACCGGCGATGGCGGCGGCATGGTGCTGCGCGCAGGGCTCCCGCTGCAGGACATGGAATTCGTTCAGTTCCACCCGACCGGCATCTATGGCGCGGGCGTGCTCATTACCGAGGGCGCGCGCGGCGAGGGCGGCTATTTGACCAACTCCGAAGGCGAGCGGTTCATGGAACGCTATGCGCCTTCCGCGAAGGACCTGGCCAGCCGCGACGTGGTGAGCCGTTCGATGGCGCTGGAAATGCGCGAGGGCCGCGGTGTCGGGCCGGATGGCGACCACATCTTCCTGCATCTCGACCATATCGACCCCAAGGTGCTCGGCGAGCGCCTGCCCGGCATCACCGAGAGCGGCAAGATTTTCGCCGGTGTCGACCTGACGAAACAGCCGCTGCCCGTCACCCCGACGGTGCATTACAACATGGGCGGCATCCCCTGTAACTTCCACGGCGAAGTCATGGCGGGCGACCCGGCCGATCCGGAAAAGATCGTCCCCGGCCTGTTCGCAGTTGGCGAGGCAGCCTGCGTCTCGGTCCACGGTGCGAACCGCCTTGGCTCGAACTCGCTGATCGATCTCGTGGTGTTCGGCCGCGCGACCGGCCATCGCCTGAAGGAAATCGTCAAGCCCGGCGCAAGCCATGCCGAACTGCCCAAGAGTAGCGCGGACATGGCGCTGGGCCGTCTCGATCATTTCCGTCACGCCGATGGCGGTTCGCCTACGGCCGAAGTGCGCTCAGAGATGCAGAAGGGCATGCAGCGCCACGCGGCCGTGTTCCGCGACAGCAAGCTTCTTTCCGAAGGTGTCGACGCGCTGAAGAATGTCAACAAGCGGATGGAGGACATCAAGGTCTTCGACCGCTCTTTGATCTGGAACAGCGATCTCATCGAAACGCTCGAACTCGACAACCTGATGGCGCAGGCAAATGTCACCATGGCATCGGCCGAGAACCGCAAGGAAAGCCGCGGCGCCCACGCGCATGAGGATTTCCCCGATCGTAACGACGCGGAATGGATGAAGCACACCATCGCGTGGTTCGATGGCTGGGGCGGCAAGGGCGGCGGCGTGAAGATCGACTACCGCCCGGTGCACGAATACACTCTGACCGACGATGTGAAGTACATCGAACCGAAGAAGAGGGTGTATTGACGCGAAGGTCCCCTTGTCCGAAGATTCGCGGATTGGATTTCGCGCTTTGCGGCTAGGAGGGGTGAGTGTCGGTCGAACGACGTCCGGACGGATCGTTGCGATTTAATGCTCACGTTCCGCTTTGGACGAGCCTCGTCGTCATGGCGCTGTTTTTCGCATTCGCCGGCGTATTTAGTTACAGTGCACTGTTTGATGTAGCCGGTGCCGTCCGATACCGCGGTATGGGCCTGGATGTCTCGGTTGATCCATGGGTCTGGCAGGCGCTCTTCCTGCTTGGCGCAATCGGAATGCTTGCACCGGGAATTTTCATCCTCCTTGGACTGTTGCGCGGCAGCAAACCGAGTGTGAGGCTGGACGACACCACTATAGGACTGTCCGGTCGTCCCATGGCAAACGACGTCACACTGCGGTGGGACAACATAACTTCTGTTCAGCGCTTTCGCGTCCAGGGATTCCCAGCCATTCGCCTGAAAACGCACTCGAGCAAAAGCATTCAACTGACGGCACATATCTTCCCGGAGAAGGGAGACTTCGAGGCACTTTGCCGGGAAATTGAGTTTCGGGCGGCGCCGTATGGAAAACCGACGCGATGAACGCATGCGCGGACATTAGGGGCGTTTCGGTTCGATCACTTGTGGCGGCGGTGGCTCTGGGTCTTGCCGCATGCGCGGCAGGTCCCATTCGCCCGCCAGCGAGCCTTGCTGCCGAACCGTATTATCAAAAATATGTGTCCGCCCGCGGCGTTCCGATCCTGTCCTCGGATCGCTTGCCTGACGAAGCGCTGCTTGCCGCGCGGGATATGGCGTCGGGAATGCTTTCCCACCGGCCCGATCTTGCCGAGTGGCTCGCCGCCAACGACTATCGCGTTGCGATCATCGCCCAAGAGGAAGCCCTACTCGACCTGCCGGACAAGGCGCACTGGACGAAGCCTGCCCGTGACGATCCGCGGCTGACGCGGTGCGAACTCAAGCATTACGACATGCGGATCGGAGCATTGACCGACCGCGCCTATTGGGATGCGCGGGCACGGGGGATCGGCGGGGAGCGGACGGTCGGTTCCGAGGAGGATGTGCTGGGCCTTCCCACAACGCGATACTGGGGTGAGACAATCTTCGTCCACGAGATGGCTCACAACATTCTCTTCGCGATCGA
>CAYPGL010000065.1:0-2281 GCA_964410035.1 uncultured Qipengyuania sp.
CTTTAAAGCCCGCCGATGGACATCGATGCAGCATATCGCTCGAAGCTAACCAGCCCGGACGCCGCCGTCGCGCCGTTCGTATCGGGTGAAAACCTTGTGCTGGCGATGGCTATCGGCCAACCGCCGGCTCTTCTCGAGGCGTTGAGTGCGCGCGTTGAAGCCGGCGACCTTGATCGGCTGAACCTATGGTACTTCCATTCGATGGAGCACGCCGCCCGGACCTTACTCCGCCCCGAGATGCTCGATCGGGTGCGTCCGCACTGCATGTTTCTTACGAAGATCGAACGCGAACTCATCCGTCAGGCCGGCCCGGACTGGCAGAATCTGATCGAGTTCGTGCCTACTGCGTTTAGCGACTCCTCGCGTCTTCTTGCCGAGCGTGTGAAGCCTGATACTTTCGTTACTACAGTCTCGCCGATGGACCGACACGGATGGTTCACATTCGGCACAGGCAACGACTATGCCAGCACCGTCGCGAGATCCGCCGGGCGATTGATCATCGAGGTCAATCCGAACATGCCGCGCGTCTTTGGCAACTCGCTTCTACATGTTTCAGAGGTCGACGCTGTCGTAGAGAATGAAGCCCCCTTGCTGGAGCTGACCGTGCCGCCCGGCGACCCCAAGGACCAAGCAATCGCGCGCACCGTAGCTGGAATGATCGACGATGGAGCTTGCCTGCAGATGGGGATCGGCACTCTGCCGAACGCTGTGTGTTCAATGTTGAAGAATCACCGAAACCTCGGGATCCATACCGAGCTGATGACGCCCGCGCTCGCGGCGCTAATGCAATGTGGTGCGGTGAGCAACCGCTTCAAGACGACCTATCCTGGACGCAGCGTTTTTACTTTCGCCATGGGCGACCGGCCATTCTACGAATTCCTCGACGACAATCCCGCCTTTCACAGCGCCCCCGTGCAGGAGGTCAACGATCCGCGCCACATTTCAAAGAACGATCGAGTGGTGTCGGTTAACGCCACTCTCCAAGTTGATCTCGGCGGCGCATGCAATTCCGAACATATGCTTGGGCGACAATACAGCGGATCGGGCGGGCAGCTCGATTTTGTTCGCGGCGCTGCGGCGTCGAGGGGCGGCAAGTCGATCATCGTCTGCCACTCGACGGCAAGGGAAGGAAAGGTGTCCCGGATCGTCCCGAAGCTGGACGGGCCTGTCACCGTTCCCCGCAACGATACGCAGATTGTCGTGACTGAATATGGCTGGGTAGACTTGCAGGGGAAATCGCTTCGCCAGAGAACGGAAGCACTGACAGAAATCGCACATCCGGACTTTCGCCCCGGGTTGAGGGAGGCGGTTGCCGATAGTAGTTTGGAATAGAAAGCTGGCGGTCCAGCGCGCTGACGAAGTGAGCTAGATGACTGTACGAAGTGACCGCGCATAAGGTTCTCGCGCTCTAGTCACGGTTGGTCTCCGTGGGAAACGGCAAATCAGAGGAATAGCTGGCAGGTCGGCAGTTTCAACACTTCCTGAAGAAGGCGTGAGAGTCCTCTGATAAGTTAGATGCAGAATAGCAGAGGTTTTTTCTGAGCCTATAAACGCACCTTTTTCTACCGATGGTATCACGACCTCGCCTGGTAGTTCCGCTTCATGGACGAAGACCTACGAAACCCCGGCGACACAACTTTCCCGCAGAATTAGTTGCATCGCCGAGGCGTTCCCGGTCGGGGGTTGCTGACCGGGAAAGGGAGCGCCGGTCAGGACGTAGGACGGGATGCGGCGCTACCGAAGGCAAAGACCTTCCGTTCGGAGGACGCGGAGGCCCTTCTCGCTGCCTCTTCGCCAGCAAGCTTCTGCTCCAGGTCCGCAATACCCCAGACATCTTCGGCGAAGATAATGTTCGCTTGATAGATCTGGTCTGGGCCCACCCCGGCGGGGAGAGCGTCCAAGGAGCGCAAACGGCTCACTGCTTGCATGGCGATCCGGTCGAAACCGCGCTTGCCGGATTTTCGGTAGAGCTTCACGTCGCTCGCGCCGCCGTTGTTGCTGCGGGTAAAGCGAACGATGGAGATACCCTCACCGCTCGGTTGGAAGCCGAAGATGTCCGTTCTATCGAGTTGTCTATCGAGGTCCTTGGTCACCTTCTCGACAAACTCCTGATGCGTGACTTCAGGGGTGACGATGATGTTCTGGGAAAAGACGGGTTCAGCGAGCAAGGCTGCTGAGACCGTCGTTGCGAGTGCTAATGCCAAGATTTTATACATTGTGATCATCCTATTTTCGAAACGAAAAGCGAATGATCGGCCGCAGAGAGTTACGCAGTGATCGC
>CAYPGL010000065.1:2291-8196 GCA_964410035.1 uncultured Qipengyuania sp.
TTTATGTTTTAAGCGAAGACGATCTTTGGTCGATCAAGCTGCCGGTTCCTGCGGGCGATCCGGCAACCGTTGCAATCAATGCACCAGGAAAGCGAACAAGTCAAAGAGTAGAGCAACGCTCTGTCGCTACCTTACAAAAGGGTAACTATAATGTTGTGGGGTGAAATTAGAATCAACGCGGATCACTCTTAAAAAACCCAAATCTCGGCATAATCAATGCAGCTGCAGCAATCGACTCGCACCATCGACCGCTCGGAGGAGAGTTGCTCGCTCTCACCGCGTCGCAATCCTCAGCCGTCTCATCGCAATCTGTTGAACAGACATTTCGGTGAGTGCCTAGTCAGAGTGCCAGTCAGGCAGAACCGAAGGCTCGGTAAGGTAACGAGCCACTTGGTTCTTATCGGTGCAAACGTCGCTCAATTTGCTAAGACTGGCGTGAATTAATCGGCAATTTAAGAGCCTTAATCATCGTGTCTGCTACATCTTCCATGGTCCTTCTCCTCTGTCGAGGTGGCAGTTAACGACAGCCTCCGAACCGGGTGGAGAGCCGTCCACGGCATTAATTTCAGACCTTAGAGACGAAATGGCTAACGCTCGAAAAAATCTGACATAAGCTTTCACGAACGGCATCGGTAAACAGCCTCGGCGCTGCCAAACTGAATGCAGAATACGGAACAGTGGCAGCACAAACCCGTTCGTTGGATATGCAGGACAAAATAATTCGCAGAGGTGACGCTCGCCTCTCGGCCGTCTCCGGGAATAGCCGAGCGGGTGTCGAACAAAGTACGCAACCTTGGAACATGATAGCTCAGCCAGGACCAGTGATGGTTACCGGCATTCATGCGGGTCATACGATTCGCTCTTCGCTCAAGCCCTGGTTGATGATGGGCGAAGTCGAGCGTCTGCGAGAGGAAGATCCGCTCACGGATTTCTTTCTTTCTGCTGGCGATACCATCGTCCGGGCGAACCGTTCGCGCTTTGAGTTAGATCTCAATCGACCTCCCGAAAAGGCTGTCACCACTGAGCCTGAGGATACTTGGGACTTGCGCGTTTGGAACGAAAGTTTGCCCGAGTCCGAAAGATCTCGATCGCTCTCGCTTTATTCGCAGTTCTACGAACTGGTAGCCGAGCGCGTGAAGGCAATGCTTGCCGAGAACGAGCGCATCCTCGTGCTGGACATCCATAGTTACAACCACCGGCGCAACGGGCGGGACGAAAAGCCTGCGGATCCGGAAGAAAATCCGGATATCGATCTCGGGGCTACGACTTTGAACAAGGAAATATACGGCGGGTTGCTCACCGAGTTCGCAAACGGACTTCGATCGCACCCTGTGCACGGCCGAGAGCTTGATGTTCGTACGAATGTGCGATGGGAAGATGGCGGACATTTTCCCGAATGGCTGCATGCCGAGTTCGGTGACGCAGCCTGTGTAATCACCCTCGAATACAAGAAGATTTTCATGGATGAGTGGGGTCAGACTGCCAACATCCTCGCCTTGCAGGATCTTCGCGAAGGCTTTCTGGCAGCCGTGCAAGCGGGGCGAGCCTGGCTGGATGCGAATTCGGAGCGGAATTTGGGAGCGCAGCCGGCGCAGGTGCGGCCGTGAAGGACAGACTGCAAAATACAGAAGGAGCAGTTTGTGATGCAGCACTGCGGGTTGATCGGGCCCTAGCCCTCATGGATCGGCAGATTAACTGGCTGACGCGGCTAACCCCTGTCAATATCGATCAAATTTGGGATGGTTTTCAAGCCTCGGCGTTCCGGGCCATGCCCGATAGCGAATTTGGGGAGGGTCTCGAACAGGATGCCCCGGGCCTTCGAGGCGAATTGTTCGAACTTCCGGTCAGGGAGGTCGAGAACCATCTCGTCCAGGCTCTATTGCTCGAGAAGCAACGGGAATTGGACCGTCAGATCGAACTCGTGCGTATGCGCGGCAAGGACGGCTTCATTTTAGCCAGCCTCGATCTCTTCGGTTCGGTCAGCGAACGGCTCTTGGAAACCGCTCTCGACTTGCTTGAGACCGTTCCGATAATCCCCGCAGACGAGGAAGACGTGGGAGTGGAAGAAGTTTGCCATGCCGCCCGTGAGGCAGTCTCGGCGTACCGCCAGTCTTCATCAGACTTTAAGTGCGAGGTAATTGTAGATCCGACCCCGGGCACTTCGATGTACGTCGCCATGGGGAATTTCCACGTTGCGTACGATTACCGGACATCGCGCCACAGGGTGCACCCGCTAATCTCGCATGAGATCGGCACCCATGCGATAACAAGACACAATGGTCAAAAGCAGCCGCTTCATACGCTAGCAGGAGGGCTTTCGGATTACGACGTACTTCAGGAGGGTCTGGCGGTGCTGGGCGAGTACTTGTCCGGTTACCTCCCGGCCGATCGATTACGCTTGCTCGCTGCGCGGGTCGTAGCAGCGCATATGGCGGTAGAGGAAAAAAAGGGGCCGGAAATCTACGGCTGCCTGGTGGAGGAACACGGCATTCGATCAAAGGACGCCTTCGATACGGCTGTCCGAGCAAAGCGCGGTGGGGGAATGACGAAGGATGCGCTCTACCTAAAAGGTCTGGCCGAGCTTCTGGCCTACCTTCATCACGACGGCGAATTCGAAATCCTCTTTCTTGGCAAGTTCGCATTGAAGCAATTGCCGAGTCTCAAAAAATTGATCGAGGAAGGCGTACTTCGATCGCCCGAATTGCTTCCTTCTCATTGTAATAATGATAGCGCACTCAAACGCCTCGAAAAAGCGCGAACGCTGCCGCTCAAAGCTCTTTATCAGGAAAGCCCAGAAAGATGACGACGGAAAAAATTCGGTTGGCGTTCGTGGTCAACGATGTCGCAACCGAGCAAGACAACTATACAACCATCCGGCTGGCACGAAAGGCAGTCGCGCGAGGTCACGAGGTCGCCCTAATTGGATTGGGCGATTTCATCTACGACTGGGAAGATGGCATCTGCGCGATGGCTACGCTTAGTAAAATCGAAGAATTCGATGATGATACCGCCTATCTGGAACACCTCCAAGATCCTGAGCGAGAGCGTAACCGGATCAAGCTCGACGAGTATGACGTACTCATGCTCCGCAGCGATCCGGCGGAAGAGTTGACGACGCGCAGCTGGGCTCCGTCTTCGAGTCTTTTGTTCGCCCAAATCGCATCGCTCAACCGGACGATCGTTCTCAATGATCCCCGTCATCTAACCGATGCCGTGAACAAGACTTACTTCCAGGGTTTTCCGGAAAGCGTGCGTCCGGAGACGACCATCACTCGGGAGCCTGATGAGGTCAGGCGCTTTCTAAAGGCGCATGGCGGTAAAGGCGTAATAAAACCCTTGCAAGGTTCGGGCGGCCAAGGTGTCTTCATTATTGACAAGAAAAGCGGTCAAAACCTCAATCAGATAACCGAGGCCGTAATCCGTGACGGCTATGCCATCGTTCAGGAATATCTGCCCGCCGCTAAAGATGGGGATTTGAGGCTGATAACTTTGAATGGGCGTCCGCTCAAGGTCGACGATACCTACGCCTGCGTTCGCCGCTTTAGCCAATCGGAGGATCACAGATCGAATATCTCCGCAGGAGGCGGGGTCGAGATGCAAGCTCCTGACGAAACGGCACTGTCTATCGCTGAGGTTGTCGGACCAAAGCTGATTGACGACGGGATGTATCTGACCGGACTCGACATTGCGGGGGACAAGATGATGGAACTGAATGTCGACACCCCAGGGGGGATCAGCTTCATGGAGGATCTGAGTGGTGTCGATTTTAGCGGGGCGATAATCGACGATCTTGAACGCAAGGTACGGCTACAGCACCAGTACGGAGGTGCGCTAACCAATCGACAGTTGGCCGTCATTTAGCGCAAGGGGCGGAGAAGATAACTACTGGCGCTTCATGGCGATGATTGAAACTTCAACCGCGGTTATGATCTTCCCGGTGCCGAAATGATCATAGCTCTACTGCAAGCCGAGGATGGCCCAGGTTTTCGCGGCAATAAGGACTGCGGGACCGCAGGCCAATGAGCAAAATAGGAGTTTTGAATGATGAGCTACTATCACTCGACCACGATCCAAGGCTCGTTCGAGAGCGGTTTGGAAAAAATTCGCACCGCCCTTGGGAATGAGGGGTTTGGCATCATCAATGATATCGATATGGCCAAAACGCTGAAGGAAAAGATAGGCATCGATTTCCGGCCATATCGCATCCTTGGTGCCTGCAATCCGCAGCTCGCTCACGAAGCGCTTCAGCTTGAAGACAAGGTCGGCACGATGCTGCCCTGCAATGTCATCGTTCAACAGCTTCCGTCAGGGTTGATCGAGGTGGCAGCTATCGACCCGGTCGCATCGATGACCGCCATCGATAACGATGAGCTGAAAGAAGCCGCTAAGCGCGTTGGCGATAAACTGCGTGCAGCAATAACAGCAGCGGGCCAAGTATGATTCTTACATTCTGATAACCGAGACAGAGTCGATTATAGGGCATTCTGGGCGCTCACCACCTTCGCATCTGCTCGCAAGCTCGAGAAGGCTTGCCCGCATCGCAGCCAAAGCTCTCGCTTTTTCTCCGAGCTCCTTGGCCCGGGTGAGCGCAAGTGTTTCCACATCGGCGCTCGTTCCGTGGTCGCTTGCCCACAAGCCGAGCAAATCCCTGATCTCCTCCATTGAAAATCCCAAATCCATGGCATTGGCGGCGAAACGCAGCCGATGGACATCCGCATCTGAATAGTCGCGGGAACCGCTATCCCGCCGCGCAGGCGACGAGATGAGTTCAATTTCTCGCAATGGCGATTTCGCGAGCTGCCGAAACACTACCTTCTACGGGCCTTCCCGATTGGCTGGGGTCTAATGAGAGCTTCGTACCGATCACTATGCTCGCTCTCAATGGAAGACGACGACCGACGACCGCACGGCAGACGACGCGGTTAGCCTGTATGACCCAGCGAGCGGGAACGGTTACCGGTCATATTTGCGAAAATTGTGACGGAAATCGCCAAGCGTGTGTGGAGCGGTCTGCACACATCGATATCGGGCGCTCGTTCTGTCGAGGAACCAGTGGGACCGAATTCTGCAAACCATTTCCGGCGTGGCAAATGACCTACGGGGGATGATGAGACCACACGCATCTATATCAACGCGGCGAATGGCGCAGTTCTAGACGCACGAGCAGGTCCGCGCGCTGGAATCCGCCTATAAGGCAGCCCGGCACTGCACGAGTAATCGCTTCGCCAAAAATGATGCTATGGTCGGCTAATCAGACCTTTCCGTGATGGACCGGAAGATCGGACGCGGCTCATGGGAAACGCTTGCGCGCGGGCTCGCTCAGACAATCGCCAAAGGGAATTTTCTAAAACCTGGTCAAGTGACCTTAGTAACTTAGTGCGTAAGGCTGGGGCGCATCCGGTAGCGCCCATTTTCGAATTGCTCGAAATAACGATGGACTTCCGGATGAGATACCGGGCCAGCTAGCGAGTCGCCGATGAGGTTCTGCTGGCTGACATATGCGACGTAGTCGTTGTCATCACTCTCTGCCAGTAGGTGGTAATAGGGTTGTTCGCGATCAGGACGAATTTCTTCTGGAATGGCTTGGTACCACTCTTCGCTGTTTGCGAAGACCGGATCGATATCGAAAATCACCCCACGAAAATCGAACGCCTTGTGGCGAACGATATCGCCGATTGTGAAGCGTGTACGAATGCGGCGGGGCGCCTCTAGGGTGCGGCCGGCCTGTGCGGAAAAAAACGATGCCCTGTCCATATCTTGCGAGAATATGGGATGCGGTGCCCCTCAGACAACCACCGACCCTGCGAAATCCCCTGATTTTCCGCGTGAAAGGGGTTGGCAACGCCCGCATGCAAAGCTAATGGGCGCGCTCGCTTCGGCCCGGGCCCTGGCCCATATAAGCGCA
>CAYPGL010000066.1:0-8186 GCA_964410035.1 uncultured Qipengyuania sp.
CCATTAGGTTCGCTTTTGAAACGCACTATTGACACACCTGTCAGTTAAGGCAGGATGCGAGCGAGAGACCGGGGCGCATCCGAGCAGGCGCGCGCCGAACGGGAGAGAAGATGATGGCGACAACCGCGCCGGAAAGACCGCAAGTTCGCAGAGGCCCAACGGCCTACGAATCGCTCAAGAAGCATTTCGACGAACATCCCGAAGATCATCTGCGCCACACGCACAAATGGGACGTGAGCCGCTCGGATATCTATGCCGAGGACACGTGGCATACGGTTTTCAAGGAAATGCGCGAGGCGGGTCCACTGCACTACATCCCGGAAAGCCCGTACGGCCCATATTGGGCTGTTGTACAGCACAAGCCCATCCAACACATTGAGGCTCTGCCCGAACTCTTCTCCTCAAGCTGGGAGCATGGCGGGATTACAATCCTCGAACGGCCGGATGACATTCCCGAAGAAGAACGACTCGAACTCCCGATGTTCATCGCGATGGACCGACCTAAACACACCGGCCAGCGCCGCACGGTCGCGCCCAAATTCACGCCTTCTGCGATGACCGACATGGAGACGGAAATCAGGCGGCGGACCGGCGAGTGCCTCGATTCGCTGCCGCGCGGCGAGGTGTTCGACTGGGTCGACAAGGTTTCGATCGAACTGACTACCGGCATGCTGGCGATCCTGTTTGGTTTTCCTTGGGAAGACCGACGTCTCCTGACGCTGTGGTCCGACTGGTCCGGGGATACCGAACTGGCGAGCGTGCGGGCGCTCGACGACTTGCGTCGCGGCTTCCTGCACGAAATGGCCGAGTATTTCATGTCGCTCTGGGGCGAACGCGCGCAGAACCCCGAAGGCGAAGATCTCATCTCCATGATGATCCGCTCAGAAGCGATGAACCAGCAAAGCCCCGAGGAATTCATGGGCAACCTCGTGCTGCTGATCGTGGGCGGCAACGACACCACGCGCAACACGATGAGCGGTATCATTCATGCCTTCGACAAATTCCCTGACCAAAGGAAGCTGTTCGAGGAAAAGCCCGAACTTATTCCCAATGCGGTGCAGGAATGCATCCGCTACCAGACTCCGCTCGCCCATATGCGCCGCACCTGCACCGAGGACACCGAGCAATTTGGACAACAGATAAAAAAGGGCGACAAGGTCGTTCTCTGGTACCTCTCCGCCAATCGCGACGAAGAGGTCTTCGAAAACCCCGACAAGCTCGACATCACGCGCGAGAACGCACGCCGCCACCTAGCCTTTGGCTATGGCATACACCGCTGCGTGGGTGCGCGGCTGGCAGAGCTGCAACTGCGCGTCCTTCTCGAAGAAATGCACAAACGCCGCATGCGTGTGCATGTCGCAGGCGATGTCGAACGTGTACGAGCGAACTTCGTGCATGGCTTTCGTAAACTCGAAGTCGAAATCACCGAGTTCTGAAGCCGAAATCGGCTGTTCATGCGCTATGTGCTAGGTCTACAACATGACCGAACTTGCCGATATCCGTTCCTCGCGCCGTAGCCTGCTTGGCTGGATCGGCGCCACAGCCAGTTCTGTCGCACTCGCTGCCTGCGGATCGGGCCGGGCGGAAGCCAAGAGTTTCCCCGTCAAATTGTCCGAAGCACAATGGCGCAAGAAGCTGACCAAGAGCCAATTCAACGTCCTGCGCAATGCCGCGACCGAACGCCCGTATTCGTCACCCCTCAACGTCGAGAGCCGAACCGGGACCTTCATCTGCGCTGGTTGCGAAAACGCGCTCTACAGTTCGAAAACGAAATACGATTCTGGTACAGGCTGGCCGAGTTTCTGGAAGGCGCTGCCAGGTGCGGTCGGCACGACCACGGATTTCAAACTGGGCTATCCACGAACCGAAGTGCACTGCGCCGATTGCGGCGGACACCTCGGCCATATTTTTTCGGACGGTCCGAAGCCGACGGGAAGGCGGCATTGCATCAACGGCGCGGCAATGGATTTCAGGGCCGCTTAGTCGAGCACGCGGTAAACTGCGAACTGGGAAGGTCCGCCCAGATCGATCCTCTCAAGCGAACCGGCCGTACCCGTCGATCTGAGCTGTGCCGCCAGTCCGTCCGGCGATATGGCGGCATACATCGCAACTTCGGTCATATCCGTGCAGAGCGCGACATAATCCACATTCCGGGCAGCAAACAATTCTAGCGCTTCGGCCTCCTGGGAAGTGAAGGCCCTTATCACGTCCTCCATGGCATCGGCGGCACGGTGATGTCCCGTGGCGACCACATTGTGGTCCGTACCGAGCAAAATCGCTGGCCCCATGTCGAGGGGGGAGAAGATTGTTCCCCGCTTGAGTTGGGTCAGGAGCGGCGCATTTTCATAGATGTCGCATTTGGCGTCCGCGACGCTTTGTCCTTCGGCTACGGGCGAAGGCATAAGACTTCGAGCGGCCAGCACCAGCGTCATCGGAGCGAGCAGGACGACCAAGATACCCACAATGGCCAGCGATTGAAGCGATTTGCCACGCTCGCGTAGCCGATCGAGCAAGGTCGCGGCCAGCCAACCCAGAGGGATAGCGGCGATGATCGCTGTAAAAGCAAGCGAACGCGCCACGATCAGACCAAGTGCCAGAGTTCCCAATAAAAGGAAAAGATGCTCACTCCACCAATTGCGCATCCAATCACGGGATCGCAACCTCAGAGCCAAGGTGGCACCGATCGCAGCACCCATCTGGATAAGAGCAGGAAGATAAGTCGAGGCAGGCTGCATCCACAATGGCTGTCCTTCTAACACGAGCCGATACCAATAACGGTCGACGACCGGGTCGAGCGCGGCGAAGGGCGTGGTAAAGCAATCAGGCGAGAGCAACGCGAAAGAACCAAGGGCCAGATTTCCGACTAGGGCAAGCAGTATCACGAGCCCAATACCCGTTATTCGGCTCAGACGGCCGACACCCCAGACACCGGCTGCCGCCACCGCGAAGAAGGCTATATGCGCCGGCGAGATGGCGTCGCAATATTCGGTGAGCGCTACTCCGCGTGTGCCCAGGTAGAAGCCAAGCAGGCCCGATGAGAGCGCCTGCATGTAAGAGATGAGCCAAGAGCGCTCCTTGGGATCGAACAGCCATCTCGCGAAAAGCACCGCAGCGAATAGGGCAGCAATCGGCAGTATCTCCAGCGAGACTGAAAGACCGAAAGCCATCGCAAAACCGGCAATCCAACCACTGGTTTGCGACGTTCGTCGTCCGATCGCCCACAGTGCGATCGCGACACTGGCAATCTGCCAGCCGTGGTGATCGATACGCAGGGGCTGGAACTGAAAAAGAAGCGAAGGCAGGAAGCCGCAGGCGAGGACCGAGAAGACGCCCACTCGCGCTCCCAGAACTCGCCAGGCATGCCGGCCAACCGCGGCTGCGGTCACCCCCAAAGTGAGAAGGGGCATGAGGACCAGTGCCGCCCTTTCCGCACTGGCTTGACCGAATAGTGGCTCCAACGTTGCAATAACCAGATATAGCGGCAAATCCACCAACCGCGACCAGTGCATCACCGTTCCGGACGGCGCGTCTATCCTGTACTGTGTTATGTCGAACCAGTTCTGACCATCTAGCAAGTCCCGAACTTGAGCCAAACGCAGGGCATCATCGGGATCTGGAAGGCGGCCTGCCGCCAGACGGCCGGCGCTCGTTAGGACCAGAATTGCACAGACGGCCAACCATGCCAGAACCAGTTTTTTTGCGGGAAAGTCTCTCTCTCGCAGGCGACGATCTACGTGCATTTCAGGCAGCCTGGCGGAAAACGACTTTGCTGCGCAAAAGCCAGGTTGCGGTGAAGCTTACCCCGATTGCCCCCAACTTGGCGAACAGCGGGTCGATTCCCAATATTTCGCCAATTCCTACAACCGCTGCTGTCAGACCGAGGCCCACCAGTGCCGATCCGGCGAACAACGCCTTCTGCCGCGTCCGCCGCGGACCACGGCAAGCGACGGTGTCTACAAAGACAGCGCGACTGGAGAGTAACCAGTGAGTTATGATGCCCATGCTGTACGCGATGGCAGAGGACAGCATTGCGCCCAAAGGCAGCGAAAGCAGCATCAGAAACGCGCCTACATCGACTGCCAGAGCGGCAGCACTGGCGAAACCATATCTCGTCAGCCGGACAAGATCGAACCTCCTCACGAGCGCGGCTGGCCGGGTCATCGAAAAATTACCCGTCAATGCCAACGTCACGGTCTCCGGTTTTCGCTAGCTCTGTAGCATCTGCCGGTTGAGCAGTGTCCTCTTTCCACTTCAGCAGCAGCCAAGGTACTCGGTCGGGTGCGAACTGGCTGCGGTGGTGGTGGTCGAAATACGGAGGCATGTGATCGCCTACGATGAGAATATCCGTTGCGGGAAAGTCCGCTGCCGCAATTTCCGTGATGATGGCGCTGTCTAATTGGTCCCACAGCGCGAACTGGCGGCAAATCATCGGATAGTCTTTGGCGAGTTTTGGCGAAACCGTTTCGCAGCGATCGACTTCCAGATTCATTCCGGGAGGCACCGGAAGATGGGAATTGACCGTGAGCCAATAGACGAACTGCGGCCCCTGCGCAGCCTTGAGATCCTTTGCCAGAAGTGCAGGCACGTCACGGTCGCATACGCCCGGAAACACGCCGCCACATGGGCGGGCTCTGCGCTCGGCCAATTGCTCGGAAAAATTGCTCTGCTGAAAGCCTATATTCGGATACCAGATGGTTCGATCGAAGAATGAGCCGCTGAAGCTATGATAGGCCCGCGTCCCATAGCCCGCTTCCGCCAGCCGAGCAGGAAGGCATTCCGTGTCCGGACTGTCCATTACCTCGTGATAGTCGCCCCAGCGCCCGCATAGCTCTCGAATTTCGCCCGCCGTTGTGGAATTATAATAGGTCGTCTCGCCCACGCTGAGATCGAACTTTTCTGTGACTGATTGAGTATTGAACCGGGCGAAAAGTAAGCGATCCATCTCTGCATTTCCTAACGGTGAACCCAGCGATTCGACCATGATCAGCATGAGATGACGTTTCGGCACGTTAGTACCGGCAGCAAATCCCGAACGAGCGGTGGCCGAAACAAAAGGCGTATCAGCTGCTGCTGCACGCATATAGTGGCCGCGCATATTCTCACCCATCATGCGGTCTCCCAAGGAAAACGAGAGGGTGATCGCGATGGCCAGAAGAACCAGACGGAGGTCGACGAACCCTTGTGACCTGCGCATCCGCCAGATCGCCAAGCTGCAGATCACGAGAAGAAGCGCTGCACCGACAATGTACGCAAGCGATTGACTTGGGTCGATCTCGAGAAAGAATCGAATGGAGTACAAGAGCGAGGTGATTTGGAGATTGAAGAGTCCCGCAACGAAGCTGAGCGCCGAATAACACACCACGGTTAGAAAGGCGGATGTGCGGATCCAGATCGATGCGTCGCGCACGAGCAATCCTATCGCACCTGCGACGATGATTTCCGCGCTGCGCGGCGGCGACCCGACCAACCACATGCCGGCGAACATAATATTCGCCAGTATCACCCATACTACCAGCCAGTTGGCGAATTTCCGCCATTCTTCTCGCGAGATCGGGTGGCTCAGCCCGCGGGGTTCGGGCGTGGCCGCGGGTCCGGCCGGTATAGTTGCCATGTCACGCGGCCTCGGCGTCACGCGCTCCGGAGACGATCCGCCCAGGAACATCGCGAACCGAATTCAACGCGGCGGCCTGGTCTTCGGTCAGCTGGCGGTTCGGCAGCGCGCATTCGGCACCTTCGTCGCCTGCTTCGTGATATTCGGCGTCTTCGTTGACGCGCCAGGTGTCGTAGACGCGCTCGCCGGCGAGGATGTTCTCAGCCGTGAGCATGGCTGTCATCATCGCGTGGTCCTGATTGTTGTAGCGATGCATGCCGTTGCGGCCCACGAGATGCAACGTGGGGTGCTTGTCTTCTAGTTCGCGGCGCATGGCATCGACATTAGCGGCGTAGTCCTCGTCATAGACCGGATAGGCTTTTTCCTGACGAACGACCGCGCCAGACCGGACTTTCCGGCGGTCGACCAGGCCAAGGATTTCCATCTCGTCGGTCGCGAGTGCGACAAGCTCCTCGTCTGCCATCGACCAGAGGCCGTCGCCCTCAAAGCAGAAATACTCGAGGCCGACGCAAGCCATGTTCTCGTCCGGGATCATTTCCGGCGACCAGCTGCGGAAGTTTTGCACGCGGCCGACCTTCACCTTGCTATCGTGAATATAGATCCAATTGTCAGGAAAGAGGTCTTCGCCCCTCACCATCAGCGCGACAGTGAGGAAGTCGCGATACTTGAGATCATTCGCCTGCAGCGTCGATTGTGGCAGCGGGTGGAGGCGCTTCGAAAGTTCGCGCATCGGTGCACTGCTGATCGCATGCGCAGCTTCGATCGTCACGTCTCCATCGGGACCTTCGGCGCTCATGCGCCAGCCTCCCTGCCCATCGCTGGCGAGCTGCTTGAGGCCGTGCCCCATCAACAGCTGGCCCTTGCCGGTGGCGAGAATCTTGTCGCGGGCCGCGTCCCACATCATGCCTGGGCCGAGGCGGGGATAACGGAAGGTTTCGAGGAGCGTTTTGACCGCCTGCCCGTCATTCGGCTGCTTGTTGAGACCGAGGCTGCGCTGCAGACCATCGACCACCGCGCCCCAGAGCGAGAGGCCCTTGATACGCTGGGCGGCCCAGTCAGCGCTCATTTCGTTGCACGGCATGCCCCACACCTTCTCGGTATAGGTCTTGAAGAAGATCGAATAGAGCTTCTTGCCGAACTGGTTAGTCGTCCAGTCCTCGAAGCTCTTCACATCCTTCTTGGGAAACAGCTTGTACTGGAGGTAGCTCGCCATGCAGATGGCCGAGCGCAGGACGCCGAGATTCCATAGTGCTTGGAAGGCGCGCAGCGGATAGCTGTAGAACCTGCCCTCGTAATAGATACGGCTCATGCGCGGGCGCTGGATGAAATCGTCTTCACCGAGGATCTCGTTCCACAGGTCGACCACTTGCTGGCTTTTCGAAAAGAACCGGTGCCCGCCGATGTCGAAACGATAGCCTTCGTGTTCGACCGTGCGGCTGATGCCGCCGACATAGGTGTCGTCCTTCTCGATGATCGCGACCGATTTGCCATGCTTGGTCAGCAGATAGGCCGCGGTCAGGCCCGCCGGACCGGCACCGATGATCGCGACGTCTACCTTGTGCCCTGAAGCCTTGCGAACCATTTCAATCCCCCCGAGGTACCTTGTCCGAATGGGAGTGAAGGAAAATGGTTAGGGGCCGGTTAACGTGGCGTTGGAGCGCGCTGACCAAAAGGCTTCAGGACAGGTGTTTGCAATCTTGGAGCATGGCCGGGCACTGCACGGCCGCCGCCATCAGGGCAAACTCCCGCAAGGAAAAGGTATTCTCGAAGACCAGGCCGTAGTTCTTTTCCTTCCGCCATCGGACCTTCGCCCGGGTCTCAGGAAAATAATTGCCTGTTACGCGCAATGTCTGGTCAATGGCGAACGCCGCATCGCATTCGACTCGGGCACCTTGCTGCGACAGGTTCGAGGAAACGGCCTGCCCGCTCCCGGTGAGCGAGGAAAGGGTGAGCGGAAGGGCGATGTTGAGGCGCATCTGGCGCTTGGGAAAATTCCAGGATTCCTGAATGAGCCGCTCCACCGCAACCGGTCGATCGAAGCGATAGCTTGCCTCGCAGCCCTCGCGGCGCGTTTCCGTGATCTCATAGGACTCGCCGTTCTGCAGTTCGAGAGAGATCGCAGTATCCGCAGGAAGGGCGTGAAAAGTCCGCAGCGATATGCCGACAGCCGAAACATCCCGAACGACGCAAATGAACTCGCCCTGCCCGCACACCAGCTTCGCGGATCTGATGAGCGAGATATACCGCGGAGCGGCGCGCTGCTCCGCGACCTCCGGCGCAGCTGCGGCAGCAGTTCCAATACCGGATAGAGAACCCATCGTGCGCCATGCTCCCGAAGCTGAGGACGTCGACGTCCTATCGGTGGCCGTTATTGGACCAGCGACCCTGTAGGCGACTTTCCTGCGGGACTACGGGTTAATACGAAGATAATGTGAATGCTTAAGCTGACCACTGCGCGGCAAGAGGCTCTGGTCAATTTCGCCTTTGCCGGATGGGGTCATGTGGTGCGGGTGGTGGGACTCGAACCCACACGAGCAAAGCTCAGGGGATTTTAAGTCCCCGGCGTCTACCATTC
>CAYPGL010000067.1:0-7974 GCA_964410035.1 uncultured Qipengyuania sp.
TCTTTTGTACGCACGGAGGCGTTAGCGCGAATATGAGGCACGGCCCATTCGACGCCCGGCACACCGCGCACCTTGTCGAGCGCAGTAGAGGGCATGGCATAGGCGACATCGGTAGTGCGACTCACCGGGTCCATGACCCAGACGTCCGCGCTCGACACGTTGTAGACACCGCTGGCACCGCGTTCGAGCAGGTTCACGAAGATGGTCAGCTGCTGGGTGATGAGCAGGGTCGAAAACGCGATCCCGAATACCAGGCCGAAGAACTTCTGGGCATCGCCTGTGAGCATGCGGATCGCGATCCAGATCATGTCGCTACTGCCTCCCGCCTAGCCAAACTTGCCACACCGTTCTGACTCGTCCATTACTGAACGATTGCGTTCAACTGAACGGGAGCGTTCATTTTGTCAAGCGAAGTGAAGAGGGCAGGCAGGCCGGCGGATGCGGCAAAGCGCAAGGCCATTCTCGCTGCGGCCTCGCGAGCCTTCTTTGAAAGTGGGTTTGCGGCAACCTCCATCGAGCAGGTGGCGGCCGATGCGGGAGTGTCGAAAGTCACCGTTTACAGCCACTTCGGCGACAAGCGCGGGCTGTTTGCGGAAGCGGTTGAGGCTGAATGCGAGCGCATGCGCGACCATTTCACCCTCCGGCAAATTCCCAGCGGTGCCCTGCGCGATCGGCTGCGGGTCATCGGGGAAGCTATGGTGGCTTTCCTGTCCCGCGAGGAAATGATCCGGTTCGACCGCAGAATCGCAGCCGAGACCGAGCACGAGCCGGAAATCGGCGCCGCTTTCCTCGCGGCTGGGCCACACCGCATGAAGCGCAATTTCGGCACGCTGCTCGCCGCCATGTCCGAAGCAGGCGAACTCGACATCCAGGATCCCGAGCTTGCCGCTGAACAGTTTGCAAGCATGTGTAAGGGCATGGGCGACATAGAGCGTCGCTTCGGCCAGCCGAACGACCCCGCATACAACAGCAAGCGGATCGAAGGGGCGGTTGAGGTCTTCTGCCGCGCCTATGCCGTCGATAAGTGTGAGCGGAATTAAGCGAGAATTCGCCGCGCTCTAAACTTGCCATTCACCCGGGCCACCCTACATTCTACAAGCTAGGAAAGGATTGCCCCCGCCATGCGCGATGATAACGACAACCGCACACCCGATCCGGAAGGAAACGGTCCCAACCCGTGGATCAAGAGCCTGCTGGTCTGGGGCGGTGTATTCCTCGGCCTGCTGCTGGTCGTCTCGATGTTCGGCGGCGGCGGGCAGAATGCAGGCACCCAGTTGCTCTATTCGGACTTCAAAGAGAAGGTGGCGGAAGGCACGATCAAGTCGGTCGAGATTTCCGACGAGCAGATCACCGGGGTAACCAACGACAGTGAAACGTTCAGCACCATCCCCGTCAAGGGCGATACGACGCTGACACCACTGCTCGAGGAAAACGGCGTCCAGTTCTCCGGCAAGGAAGCTGAGAACGGCAGCCTGTTCGTCTACGCGCTGATCAATATCCTGCCATTCCTGCTGATCCTCGGCATCGCGTTTTTCGCGTTGCGGCAGGTGCAGAAGGGTGGCGGAGCAGGCGGCGCAATGGGTTTCGGCAAGTCGAAGGCCAAGATGCTCACCGAAAAGCAGGGCCGTGTGACCTTCGAAGACGTGGCCGGTATCGACGAAGCACGCGAGGAGTTGGAGGAAATCGTCGAGTTCCTCAAAGATCCGAGCCGTTTCTCCAAGCTGGGTGGTCAGATTCCCAAGGGTGCGCTGCTGGTCGGCTCGCCGGGTACAGGTAAGACCTTGCTCGCCCGCGCCATTGCTGGTGAGGCGGGGGTTCCCTTCTTCACCATTTCCGGTTCGGACTTCGTGGAAATGTTTGTCGGCGTAGGCGCGAGCCGTGTGCGCGACATGTTCGAGCAGGCCAAGAAGAACGCGCCCTGCATCGTCTTCATCGACGAAATCGATGCGGTCGGCCGCAGCCGTGGCCACGGCCTCGGCAATTCAAACGACGAGCGCGAGCAGACCCTGAACCAGCTGCTGGTCGAGATGGATGGCTTCGAAGCCAATGAAGGCATCATCATCATCGCGGCAACCAACCGCCCCGACGTGCTCGACCCCGCATTGCTGCGCCCTGGTCGTTTCGACCGTCAGGTTGTGGTGCCGATCCCCGACATTGACGGACGCGAGAAGATTCTGGCGGTCCACATGAAGAAACTCCCGCTCGCACCCGATGTGAATCCGCGCACCATCGCGCGCGGCACGCCGGGTTTCTCCGGCGCGGATCTCGCAAACCTCTGCAACGAAGCCGCCCTGCTGGCCGCACGCCGCAACAAGCGCCTCGTCGCAATGCAGGAATTCGAAGACGCCAAGGACAAAGTCATGATGGGCGCGGAACGCCGCTCCATGGTGATGACCGAGGACGAGAAGAAGATGACTGCCTATCATGAGGCAGGCCACGCGCTGGTCAGCCTCAACGAGCCGGCATCGGACCCGATCCACAAGGCCACCATCATCCCGCGCGGACGCGCATTGGGAATGGTGATGCGCCTGCCCGAACGGGACAACTACTCGTACCACCGCGACAAGATGCACGCGAACCTTGCTGTGGCGATGGGCGGCCGCGTTGCGGAAGAACTTATCTTCGGCCACAACAAGGTATCAAGCGGCGCATCCGGAGACATCCAATACGCCACCGACCTCGCCAAGAACATGGTCACCAAGTGGGGTATGTCGGACAAGCTCGGCCCGTTGATGTACGAAGAGAGCCAGGAAGGCTATCTCGGCATGGGCCAGACGGCACGCACCATGGGCGGGGCGGAAACCAACAAGTTGATTGATGCGGAAATCAAGTCACTGGTCGAGGAAGGGCTTGCCCGCGCCCGCGAAATCCTCACCGAACAGGAAGACAAGCTGCACCTGCTGGCGCAGGCAATGCTCGAATTCGAGACCCTGACCGGAGCTGAAATCGACCAGCTGATGAAGGACGGCAAGATCGATCGTCCCGACGAGCCGAAGGGGCCGATCGCCGTCCGTCAGCCCGGCGGCAGCACTGTTCCGAAAGCCGGCAAGAAGTTCGGCGGCTCGGGTGAAGGCGCCCCCGCCGGAGCCTGATCTTCAAGGTTCGTGACAAGCTAAGGGCACCGAGTGGGAAACCCTCGGCGCCCTTCTTGCGTTTAGGGGCGACAATGGCCGATTAAATGGTCGCCACAACATGAGGATGAAACAGTGAACCGTCTGATCGCCACGACCTTTGCCGCCATCACCCTGACCGGCCTTGCTGCCTGCTCGGAGCAAACCCAAGAGGATGCCTCGCGGACGGCTGACCTTGCAGGTGACGACATTGAGGCCAATGCTGCTGTCGCAGGGGAGGTCCTTGAAGAAGGTGCGAAGGAGGCCGCCGGTGCGGTTGCGGAAGGCGCCTCGAACCTCGAACGCCAAATCGAGGAAGGCGACACGGAATCGCCGGGCCCGGCCCCTGTGCTCGGTGACGAGTTGAACGCGGATCAGGCCGATCCGAACGAGTAGTCTAGAAAGCGCCCATGACTAGCAACAGCTGAAGGAACAGCGTCATTATGACCATGATGAATACGGTCAAGACCGCGAGCCTCCAAAACGCTGAAAAGCGCGACAGTCCGTAAGCTCCCCGCAATTGCTTGTAGATATGGAGAGGCGGGACGAGCATGAGGGCGGATGCGATAAGGGCGGTATTGAGCCCTGCAAGTCCTGCCAGGGTTACCGCCAGTATCAGCAGACTCATGAAGCTCAGCGAATAGGTGACGAAAATGGCGTGATCATAGGCCTTGAACAGCCGCCGCCACGCAAACAATAGCCAGACGAAGGGGATCGACAGCGGGATCAGCAGCCAGCTGAACTTGTAGAAATTGGTCTGCAGTTTGTAGAGCATGAGACCGGGGTTCTTGCGCCATTTGGCGACGATGCCCTGATCGATCGCCTCGATGCCGGTCAGGTTCATGGTCGAATAGGCCCGCTTCCCCTCCCGATCAACAAAGTCATAGTCCCTCCCGGTCTCGATGAACTCGATCGCTTCACCGAGGCCAGCTATCTCCCTCTCCAGTTCCGCGCGGCGCTTGCTGTCGGAAAGATCGGTTGCCGCGAGTTCTGCCTCAAGTGTCTCGCGTGCGCCTTCGGCCCGTTCGCGCACCTCTGCGTTGGGGCTGCCTATGTCGGTGGGGGTCGAAATGCCCGCCACCTGGAAGATCGCGAACATGAGGAAGATCGAAAAGAGAAACAGGGCCATCGGAGAAACGAAGCGCGCACGCTCTCCATCGATATAGCGACGCGTCAGTTCACCGGGCTTGAAGAATAGCTTTGGCAGTGTCTTCCACGTCCGCCCTTCGAAATGGAGAGCTCCGTGCAGCAGGTCATGCGTGAAGGCCCCGATGGTTCGGTGAAGGTGTGCCTGCTGCCCGCATTCATGGCAATGCGAACCGATCAGGTGGGTGCCGCAATTGAGGCAGGTGCCCTCTGCGAAATGTCCTCGGTCGAGCGGTGTCACTTCGCCGACAGCACACTTGCTACCATTGCCGCCGACGACTTTCGCGAAGAGCCCGCCCTCTACGGCCGTTCCCATCGCTTCGCCAAAATCGCTCATACCCATACCCCGACGCTGCTAATAAACTGCATCACCAGACCTCGTCGAGGCCGAACATATCCATTTCATCTGCCTCGAAACGCGAAAAGGCCGCATCCCGACGGGAGGCGGCCTTTTCGTAACATTCGAAAGAGGGATCAGCCTTCGTAGTCGGAGCCGATCGAGGTCGAACGGGTCGGTGCCGATGCGGTGATGCGCAGCGCTTCGGCGGACTGGCTGAGCGAGCCCACGTCATCCATCTCGTCATCGTCGTCCGGCAAGATCTTCTGCAGGTTGGTTACTGCCGCTTCCTTGAGGTCTTTCGGCTTTACGGTCTGCTCAGCGATTTCGCGTAGCGCCACGACCGGATTCTTGTCACGGTCCCGATCGATCGTCAGTTCCGCGCCGCCCGAAATCTCGCGGGCCCGCTGGGCTGCCAGCAGGACAAGATCGAAACGGTTGGGAATTTTGTCTACGCAATCTTCGACGGTAACGCGCGCCATGGGCACTCCGATGCAAAATCAAGAGAATCTCGGAAAGCCCGCCAAATAGGGATGGGGAGCCCGATAGTCAAGAATTTGCGCCGGTCGCGCGGCACGCTAAGGGTGGAAGCGCATGGGAGAACCAGCCATCACAGCGCAGGCATCGGGCTACCGGGACCCGCCAAGCTTCACGACCGAGGCTCAGGGCCAGTCGCTGACCTTCTATCCCTCGGGGGAGGATCGACGCGAAGCGCTGATGGATCTCGTCCGTTCGGCCCGGCAAACGCTGGACATCTGTTTCTATATCTTCGCCGAAGACGAAGTTTCCACGCAGCTGCGCGACGCGCTTTGCGATGCGGCGGGCCGCGGGGTGGATGTCACGCTGATCATTGATCGCTTCGGTGCTTCGGCGACCGACGAATTCCTCCAGCCGCTGGTCGATTGCGGTGGGCGCTACTTGTGCTTCAGCCCGCGCTGGAGCCTGCGATATCTTATTCGCAACCACCAGAAGATGGTCATCGTCGACAACAGATGCGCGATGTTCGGTGGCTTCAATATCGAAGACGACTACTTCGCCCCGCCCGAACGCAATGGCTGGAACGATATCGGCATAAGGATCGAAGGCGATACGGTGCAGGGCCTCACCGACTGGTTCGCGCGGCTTAGCCATTGGACCGAGGATGCGGATGCGCATTTCCGGGAGATAAGACGAGCGGTCAGCAGCTGGGACTGGACTTCGGCGGATGGAAATGCGCGCTGGCTGGTCGGCGGGCCGACCCGCGGGCTTTCAACTTGGGCACGCTGCGTCACGCAGGACCTGAAGGACGGCGAAAAGCTCGACATCTTCATGGCCTATTTCTCTCCTCCGTATACGCTGCTCAAGCGGATCGCACGGGTGGCGCGGAAACGGCAGACGCGGTTGTTGATGGCGGCCAAGAGCGACAATGGCGCCACGATCGGGGCGACCCGGTCGCTGTACAAATATCTCCTGAAGCGCGGTGCGAGAATCTGGGAATTCACTCCGTGCAAGCTCCACACGAAACTGCTGGTGCTGGACGATGCCGTTTATCTCGGGAGCGCCAATTTCGACATGCGCAGCCTATATCTGAATCTCGAGATCATGTTGCGGATCGAGGATAAGGTGCTGGCCGACCGCATGCGCGATTTCGTCAGCGCACATATCGAGGCGTCGGAAAATATTACCATGGAGAAGCACCTCCAGCGCGCCACCTTGTGGAATCGCGTGCGCTGGTGGATGGGCTGGGTGCTGGTGTCGGTAATCGACTATACCGTCGCGCGGCGGACAAACCTTGGCTTCTGATCTCCCCGCCGGAACGCTTTGGTTGGCAGGGCCGTATGTCAGTGAAGGAGATTTCGATGAGACACGTGATCGCCGCCGCTGCCATTTTCACCCTTGTAGCCTGTGCTGAACCGATCGAAGAGCGGGAAGAATCCGAAGCCGATCAGGCTCAACTGCCGACCGCCGCCGAACTGTCAGAGCAGCGCCCCACGCTGGTACCAGGCGTGATTGACGAGGCTTTGCGACGAGATCGCAATTTGATGAGCGAACTCGGCTGCGTCTTCCGGCGCGGCAATGAAACCCTGTTCGCTGCTGCCGCGAATTCGGTGTCCCTCGAAGGAGCGGAAGGCCTCGTCGTACTCGATGGGCAGCCGCAGGAAATCCAGATGGACGGATCGGGCGGCTATAATTCGCTGCAGGGTGCGGCCAGCTTCACCGGGGATGATGGCCTCACGGTCGAGATCGAGGTAAGCGAAGCTGCCGAAATTCGCGAAACGCCTGCTCCCGTCACCGGTCCGGAGCCGATGGAAGCCACGATGACGATCGCGAGAGGCGAGCAGAGCATTGTGATCGATGGTCGCTACGAATGCGGGCCGCAGCCCGACGCCTGACCTACTCGTAATCGTCGTACCCACCGCGCAGCTCGGGCGAGGTGAACTTGGTGAATTCGCTCTGGAACAGCAGCGGCACGTTGCCGGTGGAGCCGTGACGCTGCTTGGCGACGATCAGCGTGGCGCGATTCACCAGCTCGAGGTGCCGCGCTTCCCAGTCGGCATATTTCATGCGCGCCTCTTCGCTGCTGGTCTCGTCCGGCGTGTCGGGCTTGAGCGCGTTGTGATAGTATTCGCCGCGATAGATGAACCAGACCATGTCGGCGTCTTGCTCGATCGAGCCCGATTCGCGCAGGTCCGACAGCTGCGGTCGTTTGTCCTCGCGCTGCTCCACCGCACGGCTTAGCTGCGAAAGGGCGATCACGGGAACGTGCAGTTCCTTGGCGAGCGTCTTCAATCCGCGGCTGATTTCGGAAATTTCATTCACGCGGTTGTCGTTGGCGCGGCCCGAACCCTGAAGCAGTTGAAGGTAGTCGACGATGACCAAGCCGATATCGTGGCGGCGTTTCAGGCGCCGCGCGCGGGTGCGCAGTGCGCCGATGGTCAGCCCCGGCGTGTCGTCGATATAAAGCGGCAGCTCGTTCAGTTCCTGGCTGGCGAAGGAAAGACGTTGGAACTCTTCCTTGCTCAGCTTGCCCGAACGCAGTTTTTCCGAGGAAATTTCCGCCGTTTCCGCCAGGATACGCGTCGCCAGCTGGTCGGCGCTCATTTCGAGGCTGAAAAAGGCGGTCGCAGCGCCGGGGCTTTCGCCGCGCTCGATGCCGATCTTCTCGTCATCCATCAGCCGGCGCGCGGCATTGAAGGCGATATTGGTGGCGAGCGAGGTCTTGCCCATACCCGGACGACCCGCGAGGATCACGAGGTCGGAATTGTGCAGACCGCTAGTCTTGTCGTTGATAGTTTCGAGCCCGGTCGTCTTGCCCGAGAACTTTCCGCCCGAATTGATTGCCGCCTCGACCATCTTGAGCGCGCCGAGCGCGGCAGTACGGAAATCCTGTGCCTCGCTCCC
>CAYPGL010000068.1:0-7891 GCA_964410035.1 uncultured Qipengyuania sp.
GGAGAAAAACCATGAATAGCAAAATCTTGATTGCCCCCGCGCTCGCTATCTCCAGCTTGAGCCTCGGAGCTTGCGCGCAGAACTACGGCGTTGAAGGCGCAGTTGCCGGGGCGGCGGCAGGTGCCGGTCTCGCGGCTATTACAGATGGCGACATCGAGACTTATGCGCTTGCCGGGGCCGCAATCGGCGGTGTGGTTGGGTATGCAACCGATAAAAACGACGATTGTGACGGCTATTATGGCGATGGTCGTTATGTCGATGACGATTGCCGCTACGACGATCGGTACGCGCGTTATTGGTAAGATAGCGGATATCGAGATCAAAGGGCCGCCCCGAATGGGAGCGGCCCTTTCCTTTTCAGGCGACCTCCACCTTCAGACGACTTGCGCCCGGTTTTCGTCGCGGTGCTTTTTGAGGTATTTCATGAACGGAGTGCCTCCGGTGCCGACATCGGGGTCATTGCCCGCGATTGATCCGGCCTGCTTGTTGATATAGCTCGCCGCATATTCGAGATGCCGTGTGCGAAAGCGCGCCGACTGCTCGACGCAAGCATTGAACGCTTCTTTCAAATCCTGATTTGCGCTGGTCGAAACGAAGTCGCGCAATGTCGATTCCTTGGCCAGGTCTTCGATGAAACGCCGATGTTCCACGGGTCGATACTGATGGAGTTCGTCTAGGAACTGTCGCAGCGGATCGTCGCTGTGCCCGACCTGAAAAAGTGCGTCCATCGCCGGGACAATTGAGCTTTGCGAACCCGTCTGTCCGCGAAATGCCTGTGGCTTGTCTTGGTACCGATCCACACTCTCATAAACGAGACCACCGTTTTCGAGAGCAGGGTTGTTTGCCCAACCGTGGATGTAGGGACGTACGCGGTGGAAGTAGACATAGGGATCGCACCGCTCGGGCATCCGAGCGAAGTGTGCATAGACGCGCTCCCAGGCCTCATCCATTTCCTCCAGCAGACGGATCGCCTCGGTCTCGTCGTCGCCCTTGGCGACGGAGACGAGCTTTGCTGCATTGTCTAGCAGCACTCCGGCCTCGGCCTCGATTGCGACATGGACCAGCACGAACCAGTTCTCGTCGGCGCCGCCCAGAAAGTTCTGGTACATCGCAATGTTGTCGAGCGTGATCGGTCCCGATTTGTCGAGCCTGTACCAGTTATCGAGCACATAGCCTGAATAAGGCAGCAGCGGCGCCTGGCCCAGACGATCGGCGATCGCGCACATGGGGATGGCAAGGTTCGCGGGTAGGTGTGCCGGCGGCGCCGGTTCTCCCCAGACATAGGCTTGTACGAGGAAGGAATAATGCACCATCGCGGTGCGTACTTCTTCTTCTGGCGCCGTCTCGACCCAATCTTCGATCTGCGGATCGGGGAGAGCCTCTATCCAGTGACGTACGCGGCCGGTGGTCAGTAATGCCGAGAGTTCTTTCGCAGCTTGGAGAATTGGCGCGAATTGGTCCGGAAGGGTGATTTCGTCGATTTCGTAATGCGAAAGATAGCCGCGCTCGCGGCTCATACCGTAATCTTTAAGCTCCATGTGATGACTCATCGCCGGGCGCGGGTTGGGCCGCCCGATCAATGGACGCATTCGTATCCATCAGGGCAGCCATGCTCAAGCCCGGGAGTGGAAAATTCCTGAAGGCCGTAGCGTTAAGTAGCTCATTTCGAAAAATTTACCAGCAGTTCATATGCTTCGGTGGAGGAGGCGCCTGCAATTCTTACGCCATTGCGCAGCCAGAAGGCGTGTTTCACGATTTCTGCTTGCTGCTCGATCCCATATTGTTCGAGTTGCCAGCCGGGTTTGAGAGAATAATCATAACGCGCCCATGGCATGCGGTGGGTAACAAGATACCAATTACCGCGGGTCTGGGTCTGCCAGACGTGCACCAATTCGTGGATCAGCAGGCCCTGACGGATCAGTCCTTCGCGGGAAAAATCATCGCAATAGTAATCCGAGCGCGGGTGAAAATGCAGATGTCCGCGCGGTGCCATGGTGACCCGGCGCGGCTGAAAGGGAAACCACTTTCGCCGTCTTATCGTGACTAGGGAATAGTCGATCGCATCTCCGAAGACTGTCCGGGCCAGAGCGATCTCGCCTTTGGTCAGGCTGCGTTCCCCTCCCGCCGCACATTGCGGCGGGAAAGGTTCGTTATGGCTTTCGACGCCAAGCTTGTCGCGCAGGTCGTTCAGCGATCGTCCCCGGCGGACTGGACGGTCGCCTCGAACGTGTGGCGCCTATTGCCGGCCGCGATCAGAGTGACTTCGGCGGTAGAACCTTCTGCGATGTCCTCGGGAAGCTCGAAGACCATGATGTGCTTTCCACCTGGTTCGAAGCTCACATTGCCGCCGCTCTCGACAAGGATCGGCGGCGCTTCTCCCATTACCATCTTCTCGCCTTCCATGATGGTATCGTGCATCTCAGCGCGACCGGCGTCTGCAACCTCGGCGTTGCGAAAGGCGAGGTTCCTGTCGCCGCTATTGGCGAGATCGAAATAAACCGCGGCAGGGTTTCCCGACACGGGCGGAAGCACCAGCCGCGCATTGGTCACCTCGACCCCGGCAATGCTATTTTCATCGGTCGTCACAGCAGGCTTCTCCGCCTCGGAGCCGCATGATGCGAGGCCAAGAGACGTACCTGCAAGGAGCGCGGCGGCGTAAATCGATCTGATCATTGAATATATATCCCTCCTGTCAACTGGTCGAAAATCTAGCGGGACCCATCTCTTGTGCCAAGGAAAAGCGAACCTATATCGCGCTTGTAATACACCGTTTTAATGAGCTGCCGACCGGTTTCGCCATTTATGGGGAACCAGCTGTGCGGCGTCCAACGACTTGAAACAGATGGGGAATCCATGAGCAAAGTTATCGGTATCGACCTCGGCACCACGAATAGCTGCATCGCCGTGATGGACGGCGGCAAGCCCAAGGTCATCGAGAATTCCGAAGGTGCGCGTACGACGCCCTCGATCGTCGCCTTTACCAAGGACAACGAGCGCCTGATCGGTCAGCCTGCCAAGCGTCAGGCTGTCACCAATCCGGACAATACCCTTTTCGCGATCAAGCGCCTTATCGGGCGCCGGTTCGATGATCCGATGACCAAGAAGGACATGGATCTCGTTCCCTATGACATCGTCAAGGGCAAGAACGGCGACGCATGGGTCGAAGCGGGCGGCGAAGATTATTCCCCGAGCCAGATTTCCGCCTTTATCCTCCAGAAGATGAAGGAAACGGCCGAAAGCTATCTCGGCGAAACCGTGACGCAGGCGGTCATTACCGTACCGGCATACTTCAATGACGCGCAGCGCCAGGCGACCAAGGACGCAGGCCAGATCGCTGGTCTCGAAGTGCTGCGCATCATCAACGAGCCGACTGCGGCCGCGCTTGCCTATGGAATGGACAAGGACGACGGCAAGACGATTGCGGTCTATGACCTCGGCGGCGGTACCTTCGACGTTTCGGTCCTCGAAATCGGGGACGGCGTGTTCGAAGTGAAATCGACCAATGGCGACACCTTTCTGGGCGGCGAAGACTTCGACAGCACCATCGTCGAATATCTCGCCGATGAGTTCACGAAGAAGGAGAACATGGATCTCCGGACCGACAAGCTCGCGCTGCAGCGTCTCAAGGAAGCCGCCGAAAAGGCCAAGATCGAATTGTCGAGCTCGGCGCAGACCGAAGTCAATCTGCCCTTCATTACGGCGCGCATGGAAGGCGGCAGTTCGACACCCTTGCACCTCGTGGAAACCCTGACGCGCTCGAAGCTCGAACAGCTCGTCGGTGATCTCGTGAAGCGCACGCTTGAACCTTGCAAGAAGGCGCTAGCCGATGCTGGGCTCGACAAGGGCGGCATTGACGAAGTCATCCTCGTCGGCGGCATGACCCGCATGCCCAAGGTGCGCGAAGTCGTGGAAGAATTCTTCGGCAAGAAGCCGCATACCGGCGTAAACCCCGATGAAGTCGTGGCCATGGGTGCCGCCATCCAGGCCGGCGTGCTCCAGGGCGACGTAAAGGATGTGCTGCTGCTCGACGTGACCCCGCTCTCGCTGGGTATCGAGACGCTGGGCGGCATCATGACCAAGATGATCGATCGCAACACCACAATCCCGACCAAGAAGAGCCAGACCTACTCGACTGCCGAGGATAACCAGCAGGCGGTTACAATCCGCGTGTTCCAGGGCGAACGCGAGATGGCCGGCGACAACAAGATGCTTGGCCAGTTCGACTTAGTCGGCATCCCACCTGCACCGCGCGGCGTGCCGCAGATCGAAGTCACTTTCGACATCGACGCCAATGGCATCGTCAACGTGTCTGCCAAGGACAAGGGTACCGGCAAGGAACAGCAAATCCGCATCCAAGCATCGGGCGGGTTGTCTGATTCCGACATCGACCAGATGGTCCAGGACGCAGAGAAGTTTGCTGACGAGGACAAGAAGCGCCGCGAAAGCGCCGAGGCCCGCAATCAGGCCGACAGCCTCGTGCACACGACAGAGAAGCAACTGGAAGAACATGGCGACAAGATCGAAGCTTCGCTCAAGAGCGAAGTCGAAGAAAAGGTCGCTGCGCTCAAGACCGCACTCGAAGGCGATGATGCAGCCGATATCAATGCCAAGGCGCAGGATTTGTCGCAGAGCGCGATGAAGATGGGGCAGTCCATCTACGAGCAGGAGCAGGCAAAGGCCGCTTCCGACGCACCTGAGGGCGGAGACGCCGGTTCAGACAGCAAGTCGGACGAAGAGGTGGTGGACGCCGAATTCTCCGAAGTCGACGAAGACGCAAAGAACTGAGACGCCTGATGAGAACCATGCCCCCACCGGCGCCCGAGCGCTCCGGTGGGGGTAAGTTTTAGGGCGGGGAAAGTAATGTCAGCAACCGAAATCGATTTCTACGAATTGCTTGGGGTCAGCCGCGATGCGGATGGCGCGGCGATCAAGAGCGCCTATCGCAAGCTCGCGATGAAGCATCACCCGGACCGCAATCCCGGTTGCGGCGAGAGCGAAGCGAAGTTCAAGGCGATCAGCGTTGCCTATGACTGCCTGAAAGATCCGCAAAAGCGCGCAGCTTACGACCGCTTTGGACATGCCGCCTTTCAAAACGGCGGTGGTCCGGGCGGTGCACATGGCAATGCCGATTTCGGAGACATCGGCGATATCTTCGAGACGATTTTCGGGTCTTCCTTCGGTGGCGGCGGAGGTCGTCCACGACCGCGGCGCGGTGCCGACCTTCGTTACGATATGCAGATCGGACTCGAGGATGCTTTCCACGGCAAATCGACCGAGATCGAAATCGAAGTCAGTAAATCATGCGACACCTGTCACGGTTCGGGCGCCCAGCCCGGCACCCATGCGCGGACCTGCAACCTGTGCGGCGGGCAGGGCAATGTTCGTGCAAAGCAAGGTTTCTTCGTCGTCGAACGGCCGTGCCCCAACTGTCATGGTGCGGGAGAGGTCATCACCTCGCCCTGCCGGGATTGCCGCGGCGAGGGTCGGATCGACGTTCCTCAAAAGCTTCAGGTAGATATTCCTCCTGGAGTCGATACCGGCACACGCATTCGGATGTCGGGCAAGGGCGAAGCTGGTCCACGCGGCGCGCCATCCGGCGATCTCTATATTTTCGTTCATGTCCAGCCGCACGAGATTTTCCAGCGCGAGGGGACCACGCTTGCCACCCGTGTGCCAATCACCTTCACAAAGGCCGCCCTTGGCGGGTCAATCGAGATACCCGGCATTGATGGCGAAGAACTGACCTTGGAAATTCCGGCAGGGATCCAGTCCGGTAAGCAATTGCGCCAACGCGGCGCTGGTATGCCTGTCCTTCAGGGCCGCGGCCGCGGAGACCTGGTCATCGAGATTGCAGTCGAAACCCCGACCAAGCTAAGTAAAGAACAACGGAGCTTGCTCGAGGAATTCCGCGAACTTGAGACGGGTGACGAGTGCCCTCAGAGTCAGGGCTTTTTCAAGAAAATTCGCAGCGCACTCGGCGCCTGACCGTCAGGCCATTCTCTCAAGCACCTCGCTTCTAATTTGTTCGATCAGGCTTTTCCCGCAGCGCAAGGCGGCATCCTCTTCGTCCAAAACGGCGAGGAAGGCGCGGCGTTTAAAAATCCTCACTGCGGCTTCGTCGACCTTTCCTTCCAGTGTCGAAAAGACGAGATCGATCATTCGCTCGGCGCCGTGAAGGCGCCCCCACAAATAGTCGTTCTCGCGGTAGGCCCGGCTGAAGAAGGCTCCGAAGTTGTAGAACTCGATACCGCGCAAGGTGGCGGCCGTGCCGCCTTCGCGAATACTTTTGGCATCGTCAGGACTGATACGATCCACCTTGACCGGGTCGAATTCGGTCAACCCTTCGTTGCGGAGCAGGGGCAGCGTGGCAACATCGTAGAATGGGAAGCCTAGATAGGCGAACAAGATCCGGCGCTTGAGATTTGCTGGCATGGCCGAAAGCGCTTCCGCCAGCAGTTCTTCAGCGCGTTCGTCGATCTCCGGAAGGAGACGCCTTTCCTCGACATGGTCGAGCAGCGCCCCGGGATTGGCCAATGCGTCTCCGGCAATCTTCTCGAACTCGTCACCGAGCGCGGGCAGGCCCTCCTTTTCGAAATACATTGCCATGATATTGAATATCGCGTCGCGGCCAGCCTCCAGCGCTTCGTCTGGAATTTCCGGGTCTGCTTCCCAGTCGCGGGCAAGCCGCCGGGCCAGAAGGCGGAGGCGGCGGATCCGAAAGCCGATGTCGTGTTCGCGGAAGAAGAGGATCGCTTCAGGCGTGGCGCCTCCTTTGGGTGCACCGAGACTGTCGAGGCCACGGCGGCGCAACTCCTCGCGCAAGATCTCGGAAATCGGTGCATGGTCTGTGAGGTGGAGCGGCGGGGATGCTTCCCAAGCCAACTTGGCAAGCCGCGTCACGATCCCGCTCAGTTTGCTCTGCGCATAGGAGTGGAATGCGTATCCCGCCTGTTCGGCGGCGGCCTGCTGTGCCTTCTGTCGCCAAGCCTCAAGCCGCTTGGGCGTGGGATTGTCGAGGAACAGCGTGTAGCCGAACAACCTCTCCACCGTTCGTTCGACTTCCGGTCGTAGCGCGGCAATAATCCTGCCGAGCCTTTCGGCCTCGCGGCTCTGTTGTTCAAGCTGCTCGAGATTGTCGCGTATCGGCTGCTCGCGCGGGATCGTCGACAGCGAACCGAAGATGGCGGAGAAAAAACCGACTTCTGCATGTCCTTGGGTGCGGCGGGAACTGAAGCGGTCGGGACGCGGATCGACATAGACGAACCGCCGATCAACCTCACGCTGGGCGGGCCGTCCCCGTAATGCGGCCATCGCTCCTGCGAAAGGCTTGTTCACAAGCACGGAACCGTCGATCAAGGACACATTCGAAACTGTGTCGCGCATCACATGCACCGGCATTATTCGTTCGAGGAATTCGTCCCGCGAATCCCAGGACCGCCCTGATTCTGAAGAAAGCCGATCGATTTCCGCCACCTGCAACGGAGGAAAGGCGCCGGGAAAGCTCGCTGTCGCTCGGGCAGCGAATACCAGTTCGAGCGGGTTGGCGAGATCTTCGCCCCCGGCGTAGGGCGCTTTCCTTCGGATCGCGATCGGCAACCGGTGTTCGCTATCCTCCACCACCGGGGGGCTATGGAGATGCAGCATTTCCAGATAACCATGGAAGTCGGTGGTCGTCACATAGAGGTCCAGCGGGTGGCCCGGTGGCAAAAGCGGAGCTTCCGGCTCAGTTTCAGACATCGCCGATAGCGCGCGTTCAAGCAGTTTGGAGAAGCCGAGGCCCGAGAATGGCGGCTCGAACCAGCGGCCTCTGATGAGGTGGGACACCTTGCGCCGGACCTCGTCCCGGGTTTCCGGTGCCACTTCCGTCGCAATCTCGTTGCCCGGACGACTG
>CAYPGL010000069.1:0-7801 GCA_964410035.1 uncultured Qipengyuania sp.
AGGATCTCCCGAGCCTGGATTTCGATGTCACTGGCCATGCCGCGCGCGCCGCCCGAAGGCTGGTGGACCATAATGCGCGCATTGGGCAGCGCGATACGCATGCCGGGTTCGCCCGCTGCAAGTAGGAAGCTGCCCATCGAGGCAGCCTGGCCGATGCAGACCGTTGAAACACGCGGTTTGATGTACTGCATTGTGTCGTGGATCGCCATGCCGGCAGTCACCACGCCACCAGGCGAATTGATGTACATGCTGATCGGCTTAGACGGATTTTCGCTTTCGAGGAACAGCAACTGGGCCACGATCAGCGAGGCCATATTGTCTTCAACCTGCCCGGTGACGAAGACGATGCGCTCGCGCAGGAGACGGCTGAAGATATCGAAGGCGCGCTCGCCGCGGCTCGACTGCTCGACCACGGTCGGTACCAGCGCCCCGGTCAGAGGGTCGCGGTCGAACTGGCCCTGCGAACCGTGCGCATCGCTTCCGAAGAGGTCGATCATGAAAATCCTTCCGTCTGAATATCGAGCGTCTATGTCGCCATAGCATCGCGGATGTTCAAGGGGTCTTTCTATGCAAAAGCGCAACTAACCCCCGGTGATTTGGCAGATAAGGGCGGCCGGTCAGGCGGCCCGGACATGCTCCAGGAATTCGGCGACCTGCACGCGTAGCACTTCAGCTTGCTCTTCCAGTGAGGTACAGCCTGTCAGAACCTGGCTGGCCGCAGCGCCTGTCGCCAATGAAATCCGGCTGACTTCGTCCATGTCGCTACTCACCGCCTCGGTATTCCGCGCAGCCGCATCGATGCTGCGTGCCAGTTCCTGTCCAGCCACCGCCTGCTGATCCACCGCCGTTGCGATGGAGATCGAGGTCAGTCCCAGCTGGCCGACTTCCTCGGTGATTTTGCGCAGCGCACCGGCGCTAGCGGAAGACGAACCCTGAATCAGCTTGATCTGTGCTTCCACTTCCTCGGTTGCCCGCGCTGTTTGTGCAGCGAGTTCCTTCACCTCGCTCGCCACCACGGCAAATCCACGACCTGCTTCGCCGCCGCGCGCTGCCTCGATACTGGCGTTGAGGGCCAACAAGTTTGTGCGCTGGGCGATCTCGCCGATCATCTCGACCACCTGCCCGACATGCGTCGCCATCTGGTCCAGGTCCGAAATGGTGCGATCGGCATCATGGGCCGCGGTGTTCGCCTGACCCGCACGCTCGGCGCTGGAGGCGGCTTGGCGGCTGATCTCGCCGATCGACATGACGAATTCGTCGCTCGCAGCCGCAGCCCCGGTCACGCCTTCGCTCGTCTTTGCCAGCAGGCGGGAGGCGTTAATTACTCGCTGCGAAGATTGCTCCGCATTGTCCGACATGGTCAGGGCCGCATCCTTGAGCTGGCCGCTTGCGGTCGCCACATCCTGAGCGACCTGTCCGACCATGCGTTCGAATGCATCGGCGAGGTTCTGGATCATCTCGACCTTCCGGTTTCGGTCTTCCGCGGAGGCAACCTGACTTTCGAGTTTCTCGTTAGCAGCCTGCCGCGCTTCTTCCTGCATGATGCGGAGCGATTCAAGCGCGCGGGCCATCTCCCCGATCTCATCCCGGCGGTGGATTTCGGGAATCTCGAGGTCGCTTGCGCCCTCCGCGAGCAATGCACTGGTTTCGCCGATATTGCGGATCGGCGCAACGACCCGGTGTGCCATGAGCTTGCGGCCAATGAATACGGTCATCAGCGAAGCGATGCAGAGCAGGATCATGAGGAGGACAAACATTTCGATCTCCTCCATCTTTTCGCGGTCCACTCGATAGAGTTTGACCTCCGACCTGTTGCGCAGCGAATTGGAAATCTGCCCCACCGCATACCCATGTTTGAAGGCCGGGATCACACCTGCATAGAGCTGATCCGGAGCCGTGGTATAAAGTGCTTCCAAAGAAGATTGGAGGCCAACGAGCTCCTCTCCGATTTCGCGCACCTCTCCCAATGCCTGTTTGTCGCTACCTGCATATAGTCCCGCGAGCTTGTTATTCTCGCCGATCGCCTGCTCGACCGGAGCCAAGGCCGTGTCGAGGTCTTCGGACTTAGTGCCCTCGTCGAGGAAGGCACCTAGGCTTTCCTGCGAACTGTGAACATTGGCGCGGACGCGCGAAACGAGCAGCACGCCTTCGGTAGTCTCGCTTTGCTGTTCCGAATGATCCTCGATCCGCTTGAATCCGAAGGTTGCCACGAGGCACAACACGATCACGCCGAGAGCAAATGCCGCAAATAATCCATTCATCTGCCGCGCGATGGATTTTGTTCTGCCGGAGGAAAGCCCGTTGATTTCTTGGATTTTTTCAACGTTTGAATAGGACACGTGTTGCACTCGCAGTTGCGCCGGCTCGGGGCGGAAGACCTTTGTCGGCTTGGAGCGGCTCGCGCAGGCGCAACCGAGATCGGGTCCAGCCCGACGCCCCCATTGCGCTTGGGCGACCCTCAATAATCTCTTCTTTTCTTGCGATCCGCCGAATCAATTTCGCGGGTCGTTGCGACTGCGGCGGTAGGAGCTCAGGGTAAGCGAAGCGTTAACTATCGCCCCGATTCCAATGGTTTCGATCAGCTACCGAAATAGACATTCGTCGGATGTGTTCGGCGCTCATCGGCGAGCAAATGCCATTGATCGACATCAGCTGGGACGTCTCAGTTACATTTGTAAACGACAAGACGAGAAAGACAGGAGAACCAATGCTGCACTCGTTTTCAGCTAGCGCGATAGCCATCGCTTGCGTGCTTGGATTGCCCGCCAAGATTGCTGCGCAGGATCAGGACTCCGAAGTAACAACCACCCCCATGCCCGGCGCAGCCCGGGTCTTCGAACCAGTCTATTTTGAGCAATTCGCTCCCAGAAATGCACTCGACATGGTCACGAGGATTCCCGGCTTTACCGTAACTGGGGGTAACGACCAAGGCCAGCGCGGGCTGGGTCAGGCGACACAAAATGTCATCGTCAATGGCGAGCGCCTTTCGAGCAAATCCGACAGCGTAGAGGACCAGTTGCGCCGGATTCCGGCCAGCGATGTAATTAGGATCGAAGTCGTCGACGGAAATACGCTCGACATTCCTGGGCTGACCGGACTCGTCGCCAATGTGATCTACAAGAGCAACGGGGCTTCGGGGCAGTTCCGCTGGACGACCGGTTACCGCCCGCACAATACCGAAGCGCAGCTCTTTGGTGGCGAGGTTTCGTTCACCGGTAGTGAAGGCAGGCTCGATTACACAATTGCCCTGTCCAACCCGAACGATCGCTTCGGCGCGGACGGGCCGATCCTGATAACGGACGGAGCTGGCAATCTGATCGAGGAGCAATATTCGCGCTTCTCGGGGAAGTTCGATGAGCCCAAGCTGGCGACGACATTCGGCTATGACTTTGGCGGAGGTGTCGAGGCCAATCTCAACCTCAACTATGCCGAGGACTTCCTGTATCGCAACGAGCCGGAAATCGGCTATCCGGTGGCCGGACCTGTGCGGAGACGGACGCTCGATACTCACGAGGACGGCCCGCAGTATGAAATCGGCGGGGATATCCAGTTTCCTGTTGGACCGGGGACGCTGAAACTCATCGGGCTGGAACGTTACGAGCGGGACAATTTCACCCAGACCCTCATCGATCGCTTCGACGATGACACCACACCGACCGGCATCCGCTTCCAGCAGACGAATGGTATCGGCGAACGCATCGGGCGCGCCGAATACAGCTGGAAACTGTGGGAGTCAGACTGGCAGCTTTCGGGAGAAGCCGCATTCAACCGACTCGATCGCCGATCGTCCCTGTTCGAGCTCGATGCAGACGAGGACTTCATCCAATTGCCCTTCCCCGGCGGCAACGGCGGGGTGCGCGAAGAACGTTATGAAACCAGTCTCAGCTTCTCGCGCGCCCTGTCATCGACACTTTCCATCCAGGCGATCGGGGCCATCGAATTCTCCAAAATCGAGCAAACCGGGGACATGCCGAATTCGCGGAGCTTCAAGCGGCCGAAGGGATCATTCGCGGGGACCTGGAAACCAGCGGACGACTTCGATGTGTCCTTGACCCTCGCGCGCCGCGTCAGTCAGCTCGGGTTTGGCGATTTTCTGGCCAGCGTTTCACTGAACAACGACAACCAGAACGGCGGCAACAACGAACTCGTCCCCTACCAAAGCTGGAACATCGAAGTTGAGGCAAACAAGAGGCTCGGCCTGTGGGGCTCATTAAAACTTGAAGCTCGCCAAGCATGGTTTGAGGACTTCATCGACTGGTTTCCCCTGCCCAACGGTGGGGAGGCGCGAGGCAACATCGGTGATGCGAACCGGCTCCACTTGCAGGCCAATGCAACGATCAACCTCGATCCTGCTGGCTGGAAAGGAGCGCGCTTCGACATCGCCGCGGTAAAGCGCTACATGTATGTCGACGATCCGTTCACCGGTTTGGAGCGCGGCTTTTCCTACGACCAGGAAGGCAGCCTAGAAATCGATTATCGTCATGATGTTCCGTCGACCGACTGGGCCTATGGCGCAGGCATCAGCCATTTCGACAATGCGCCTTATGCACGGCGCTTCGAAGTCGGACGCGAATGGGAGGGACCATTCTTCGATACGCTGTTCGTCGAACACAAGGATGTGATGGGCCTGACCCTGCGCGCGCAGGCGACCAACCTGATCCTCGGTGCTCGAAATCGCTTCCAGCGTACGGTATTCGACGGTTCTCGCACGGACGGCGACATACTGTTCCGCGAAGATGTCGATCGCAGGATTGGGCCGATCTATCGCCTGACGATAAGCGGCGACTTCTAGAGCGCGCTTGCTTTCGCAACGAGCGCTGTCAGGGTGCGGATATGATCCTCCGTGTCCTTCCGCTCGCTTTTGCCGTTCTCGCATCACCATTGGCTGCCCACGAGGCGGAAAAAGAAGCGCAAGCCTATCTCGACCGGATCGCGGCGGTTGATGATGCGGGGCCGCAGCTGAATGCCGTGATTGCAGTCAATCCTCAGGCGGTAGAGCAAGCACGCGCCGCAGAGGCAGATGGCGGCATGCTCAAAGGCCGGACTATCCTGGTCAAGGACAATATCGAAACCCGGGAATTGCCAACCACCGCAGGAAGTCTGGCGCTTGCGAACAATCGGACCGGGCGCGACGCCCCCCTGATAGCCAATCTGCGCGCAGCGGGCGGCGTGGTGCTGGGCAAGGCCAACCTGTCCGAGTGGGCCAATATCCGGGACAACAATTCAACCAGCGGATGGAGCGCGGTCGGCGGGCTGACACGCAATCCTTACGCGATCGACCGGAACGCCTGCGGGTCGTCCTCGGGCAGCGGGGCAGCTGTCGCGGCAGAGCTGGCGTGGGCCGCCATCGGTACGGAGACGAACGGATCGGTCACCTGTCCTGCAAGCGTGAACGGCGTGGTAGGCTTTAAGCCAAGCGTGGGAGTGGTCAGTCGCACCCACGTTGTTCCGATATCCAGTACGCAAGATACTGCCGGGCCGATGGCGCGCTCTGTTGCAGACGCAGCACTTCTCCTCTCGGCTATTGCCGGGCGCGATCCCCAGGACGAAGCAACGCTCGCTGGCCCGGGCAGGACAGATTTCCACACCGGCCTCGAAGAATTCTCGCTGGAAGGCGTGCGCATCGGCGTGATGCGAAATCAGGTCGGAGATCGACAGGACCTGAAGCACGTCTTCGAGACTGCGCTGTCCGATCTGGAGACCGCAGGCGCCACGTTGGTCGATATCGATTTTGAACCAAATGGAGAAATGTACGGCTCGAGCTTCACCGTTCTGATGTTCGAGTTACGCGAGGAAATGGGCAAATATCTCAGCAGTCTTCCAGGGGAGGGCTTACCCCGCAGTCTTGCGGACCTCATTGCCTTCAACAAGGCCAATGAAGATCGCGAGATGCGCTGGTTCGGACAGGATCTTTTCGAACTCGCGGAAACCTCCACCAACCGCGAAGAGTATGAGGAAGCGCGGGCTATTGCACTGCGCATCGCTGGGGAAGAGACCTTGGACATGCTGATGGAAGAAAATGACGTGGCCTACCTGATCGCTCCAACCCGAGAACCGGCATGGACGAGCGATCTCATCAATGGGGATAATTTCAACGGTAGCATCGGTTTTGGCTCGCCCGCCGCGATTGCCGGCTATCCGCATCTAACGGTGCCGATGGGTTCGATAGAGGGCCTACCCGTGGGAATTAGTATTTTCGGGACGAAATGGAGTGACTTCGAGGTGCTCCAGCTAGGTGCAGCTTACGAACGCATACGGAGCGCCAAGCTCCCCTCCCCGTCGCTTGAACCCTGGTCCCCTGCCCCGGTAGCAGCGGAGTAACCGGTATTGGAATTCGAACCGCGTATCTTCATGTTCGTTATCTTCGGGCTGGGCCTGATGCTGGCGGTATCGCTGGAGCGATTCCTCGTACGCTTCTGGTTGTCCCTTCCGATCATTTATGTCGGAGCGGGTTACATACTGTTCTCCCTCCCGCTGGGGTTGCCGCACATCAACCCGACGCTGGACGGTTTCGATGCGGTTACCCTGGAATATGTGACCGAGTTTATCGTGATCGCATCGCTCATGGCGGCGGGCATCGCCATCGACCGGCCAGTGAGCTGGGCCAACTGGCGGCAAATCTGGCCGTTACTGGTCATCGCGATGCCGCTCACGATTGCTTCGGTCGCATTCCTCGGCTGGTGGGCGCTTGGCCTTGCTCCCGCATCGGCCATCCTGCTTGGCGCAGCTTTGGCACCGACCGATCCCGTCCTGGCGCGGAGTGTTCAGGTTGGCCCGCCGGGCGAGAACAAACGCCACGACGTCCGCTTCAGCCTCACCGCCGAAGCAGGTCTCAATGACGGCCTCGCCTTCCCCTTCACCTATCTCGCGATTGCCGCGGTCGGCATGACGAGTCTGGGCGCCTGGACGCTGGAATGGGTCGCCCTGGACTTAGGTTGGAGGATTCTCGCAGGCTGTGTTGTCGGCTGGGCAGTAGGTCGGATGGGCTCGTGGTACGTGTTTGAACGCGAGGCCGATGCGCCTATCGAAGAGCTCGACGAAGACGCTGCAAGCGCGGGCACACCGAAATATTCCACAAGCGAAGGCTTGATCGTGCTCGGCACCCTCCTACTCGCCTACGGACTTGCCGAATTGGCGGAAGGGTATGGCTTTCTTGCCGTCTTCGTCGGCGCTGTCACAGCTCGACAGCGAGAAAACCGCAGTCGCTATCACAAGATCAGCCACCATTTTATCGACCAGATCGAACAGATCGTACTCGTCGCCGTGCTCTTCGGTTTCGGCGCGATGCTGGCCAGCGGAGTGCTCGCGCCCCTTACCTGGACCGGCGCGCTGATCGGACTAGCACTCGTCTTCGTGATCCGCCCGATCGCAGGGTTTCTGGCTGAAGCCCGATCCGACCTTCCGATGCTTGGTACGCTCGCAATCGCCTTCCTGGGCGTCCGCGGAATGGGATCGATCTATTATCTCGCTTATGGCCAGAACCACGCCGATTTCGCCCAACTGGACCAGCTATGGGCCGTAACTAGTTTCGCCATCCTTGTGTCTATCGTCGTTCACGGGATCTTCTCGGGACCCTTCATCCTGCTGGCTGAAAAGCGTAAGTCGCACATCCACACAGGGCAGGAAGAAACGATGTTGGCCCATACGCCAAGCGGGCGCCCAATCGTGGTCGAAGGCACCAACGACCCGGAATAGGGAACAAAGAGGGCGGCAGGATTGCTCCTGCCGCCCTCTGCGGTTGGTGGTCGTAGTCGAACCGCTTACTTCTTCTTCGAAGCAGCCTTCTTGGCCGGAGCCTTCT
>CAYPGL010000070.1:0-7782 GCA_964410035.1 uncultured Qipengyuania sp.
AAGATGAAGCCCATGCCGATCCTGCTGTTCGGTAAGGATTTCTGGACGCGGGTGGTGAATTTCGAAGCGCTCGCCGAAGAGGGGACGATCTCGAAAAGGGACCTCGATCTGTTTCGCTGGTGTGAAACCGCCGACGATGCGTGGGAGCATATCGCCGGGTTCTATAAGCTCGAACGCTAGGCTTCCTCGTCCCTTTTGAGTTTTCGGACTGCCTGATGGCCAAGCGGGCCGTTGCCGCTTCCGAAACCGGGTGCCTGCTCAATCGCGGCGCGGGTAAATGCGCGCGAGATACGAATCGCATGCGTCAACGGCTGTCCGTGGGCGAGCATGGTTGCGAGCGCGGAAGATAGCGTACATCCCGTGCCGTGCGTGTGACTGGTCTCGATCCGCTCATGGCCGAAGCTCGCGATCTTCCCGCTTGAAGACACAACATAGTCGATGACCTGATCGCCGTCGCCATGGCCGCCCTTGGCTAGAACGATGGTGTCCTGTTCCTCCGCCAGTTCCCGTGCGGCATCAAAGATCCTATCCGACGCGATTTCCTCGCGCCCGGTCAGGGCGGCCAGTTCGGGTAGATTGGGCGTGACGATGGTCGCGATCTGCATCAATGCGGCGAAGGCACCGATGGTAGCCGCGTCGGCCAGTACCGACCCGCTGGTGGCAACCATCACCGGATCGAAGACGATCGCGCCCGCGTAGGAATCGAGCCGCTCGGCGAGGCGGATGGCAATCTCGGGCGAACCGAGCATGCCGATCTTGATCGCATCGGCACCGATATCGGAAAGGCAGCTATCGACCTGAGCTATGACCAAGTCGGGGTCCAGTGCCTCGACCCCTTGCACACCGAGAGTGTTCTGCGCGGTCACAGCGGTAATCGCACTCATCGCATAGCCGCCGAGCATGGTGATGGTCTTGATATCGGCCTGGACGCCGGCGCCGCCAGAAGAGTCGGAACCGGCAATGGAGAGGATGCGGGGCGGGACTGATGTGACGCTCATCCCTGGGGCCTTCGTTCAGTGCTCGGCGGATATTTGGCGTGCAGGTGCTTTGCCCTCGTCGGACGATCCATGAGTTCGCCACCGCAATTCGAACAGAGATCGTCAAGCTGGTCGGCACAATCGGCGCAAAACGTGCACTCGAAGCTGCAAATGAATGCGCCGGAAGCATCAGCCGGCAAGTCTGCGCCGCAGCGCTCGCAAACGAGACGCATTTCCAGCATCAGGCTACCTCTTGCACTGCGCTACAGATGCGATCCACCACCGCTTCCACCTGTGCGGCGTCATCGCCTTCGGCCATGACCCTGATGACCGGCTCGGTGCCCGAGGGGCGGATAACGAGGCGGCCTTTGCCCTCGAGTTCCAGCTCGGCTTCGGCGATGACCGACCTGACACTCTCATCCTCGAGCGGCGTCCCGCCGCCATAGCGCACGTTCTTCAGCAATTGCGGCACGGGATCGAAGACATGGAGCAACTCGCTGGCCGGCTTGCCAAAGCGGACGAGGCTCGCGAGGACGCGCAGCGCCGCAACGGTCCCGTCGCCCGTCGTGCCGTGGTCGGACAGGATCATGTGGCCTGACTGTTCGCCGCCCACATTGAAACCGCCCTCGCGCATACGCTCGAGCACATAGCGGTCTCCCACCTTGGTGCGCTCCAGCGTCAGTCCCATAGTTTCAAGATAGCGTTCAAGACCAAGATTGCTCATTACGGTCGCTACCACACCGCCACCTTTCAAGTCGCCTCTCTCCAGCAGACGCGAGGCGATTAGAGCCATGATCTGGTCGCCATCGACAGTTTTGCCCTTTTCGTCGATCACGATCAGGCGGTCGGCATCCCCGTCGAGCGCAATTCCGATATGCGCATTTTCTTCCACCACACGGGTCTTGATCGCATCGAGAGATGTGGAACCAACCTCGTGATTGATGTTCGTGCCGTTGGGCTCGACGCCCATCGTAATAATCTCCGCGCCCAGTTCCCAGATGGCAGAAGGTGCCACGCGATAAGCCGCACCGTTGGCGCAATCGATTACAACCCTCAGTCCGTCGAAGCGAATGTCGCTCGCTACCGATTGCTTGACGGCGTGGATGTAGCGCCCGCCAGCGTCCTCGATCCGTTGTGCCCGGCCAATGCGATCGGGCCTCACCAGCAGCGGCTCCTGCTCCATAAGGAGTTCGATTGCACTTTCGGCCTGATCTGAAAGCTTATAGCCGTCCGGGCCGAACAGCTTGATGCCATTGTCTTCGAACGGATTGTGACTGGCGGAAATCATAACCCCCAGGTCGGCACGCATTTCGCGCGTTAACAATGCAATGGCTGGAGTGGGGAGCGGGCCGGTCATCGTGACGTCCATACCGACGCTGGTAAAGCCGGCGACAAGCGCACTCTCGACCATGTAGCCAGAGAGGCGCGTGTCCTTGCCGATCACCACGCGATGGCGATGTCCGCCGCGGAGGAAATGCGTGCCGGCCGCTTGGCCCACCTTCATCGCGATCTCCGCGGTCATGACGCCTTCGTTGGTGCGTCCGCGAATGCCATCGGTGCCGAAGAGCTTGCGAGCCATGAATGCCTTTCATCTAATGCCAACTGTCCTTGTGGCGGGATTGTCGCTGCAAGAAAAGACCGCTCAACCCCCTTTCCGTTCCTTGTGCCGCGGTCTAGTGCAACCACGCACGCTTCCGTGCGTTAGGGTCGCGAGTACGGAATTTTTCAAACGAACCGACAAGGGGACCAATCAATGGCTTTCGAGCTGATCGACCTTCCTTACGAAGACAACGCGCTGGAGCCTGCCGTTTCGGCCAAGACTCTGAGCTATCACCACGGCAAGCACCACAAGGCCTATGTCGACAAGACCAATGCTGCCATCGATGGTGGAGAACTTGCCGGCAAGAGCCTGGAAGAGGTTATCGCCGCAGCCCGTGGTAGCGACCAAGGGCTATTCAACAATTCGGCTCAAAGCTGGAACCACGGCTTCTACTGGCACTCGATGGCGGCGGATGAGACTTCTGCTTCGGACGAGTTGAAGGCCATGATCGACGATGTCTTCGGATCGACCGAGGGCCTAAAGGACAAGCTGAAAGAACGCGGCGCCGGCCATTTCGCCAGTGGCTGGGTGTGGCTTGCGGTCAAGGATGGGAAGCTATCCATCGAAGAAACGCATGACGGCGATACGCTGGCGGATCAGGATGGCGTCACACCCCTATTGGTTATCGACCTGTGGGAGCACGCCTATTACCTCGACCATCAGAATGCGCGCCCGTCCTATCTGGACGCAGTGAGTTCCAAGCTAAACTGGAGCTTCGCGAGCGAGAATCTGGCCCGCGGCACAACCTGGAAATATCCCGGCTGATCACCAGATCGAGTGCGAAGAGCCCGCTGCACCAGATCGCGCAGCGGGTTTTTTCATGATTGTTCTTCGTCTTGCGAAAAATCGAGGATGTTGCTGGCGAACAGCGGCTCTCCGAAGATGAAGCCTACGAGGTTAGGCCGACCGACATGGTCGAACAACGCAGTGAGCATCAGGAGGATCGGGACCGAAAGCAGCGCACCGAATACGCCCCAGATCCACGTGAAGTAGGACAAAGCGATGAGGATCAACACGGGGTTCATCGTAAACCGCGCGCCGAGCACAGATGGCGTAACGACATTAGCCTCGACAGTATGGAGTGCCAGATAGGCTGCGGCTGGAATCAGACCCAGAAATACCGTTTCCGTCGTACCGATTCCGAAAAGAGCCAGCAGCCCGACCATGATAGTCGGTCCGATATAGGGTAGGAAATTCAGGATCGCGGCAAGCCCGCCCCACATGATTGGAGCCTCGACGCCGAGTGCCCAGGCCCCAAGCGCGACGAATATGCCCACGAAGGCGTTTATGAGACCGACGGTAAGAATATAGGCGGCCACGCGGTCTTGCACTTCGCGCAGGACCCGAGCGGCCTTGATGCTGGTTCCAAAGCTGCTCCGACCGAACAGCAAGCGCTGGCGCAGGCGAACGCGCGCCTCGATCATGAAAAAGGTCATAAGGAGGGTGAGGATCGTCTCGATCACGAAGCTTGGCGTAGCAAAGGCGAGCTCCTCCAGTAGGCTCGGAGTGGCAACCACCACCTCTTGCGACCCTTCGCTTTCGACCAGTTCGGCCAGCTGCTCGTTGATCTGGGCTATCCAGGCAAATTGATTGCGCAACTGAGTGAAGCGTTCACCCACCTGCTGCAACAGGTCGGGGAGTTCTTCGAACAGTGCGATGGCAGGCTGTAATATCAGGGCCAATGCCAGGAGAAGGATCGCGAAGAATATGAGCAAGGAGATCAGCGATGCGAGCGCGTTCGGAAGCCCGAAGCCCGTAAGTTTGTCCGCCAGTGGGGAAAGGATCACCGTCAGAATGATGGCGGTGACCACCGGCAGGAACACGACGGAGCCGATCGAGAGAACGAACGGTAGTGCGAGAAAAAGCCCAAGGCCGATCAATACGACCAGTGCCGAAATCAGCCGCAGTTCCTGCTCGGCAAATGTAAACCTTCGTCCGTGCGGAGTTGCGGTGGCCGGTGTTGGCTCTTTCGATTCGGAACCGACCTCGCTCATCCTCATCCTATCCGCCCAGGAGGCATGGCCGGGATAGCCGGTCCGGCCTGCAATCAACTACGTGCCGAAACACCCTGTCCGGCGGCCACATCATCCAATTCTTCGAGAATGGCACGGTGCGCCGTATCGTCGTCAAGTGAACGCTTGGGAATTGTGCCGTCGGCCAGCATGGTGTTGAGCGCGGCACGGGCCCGGCCGACGCGGCTCTTGATCGTACCGACGGCGCAGCCGCAAATGTTTGCCGCTTCTTCATAGGAGAAGCCTCCTGCACCTACCAGCAGCAGAGCCTCGCGCCGTTCCGGTGGAAGCGTCAACAGTGCGCGATGCATATCCGATAGATGAATCGGCTCTTCCTGGCCTGCCGGAGCGGTGAGGATGCGTTCCGCCACCGTCTCGTCATATTCCCCCCGGAAACGGTTGCGCCGCATGTCCGTGAGGTAGGCGTTTCGCAGGATGACGAATGTCCATGCCCGCATGCTCGTACCTGGCTGGAAGCGCTCCTGCGCCGCCCAGGCTTTGAGCAGGGTTTCCTGAACCAGATCGTCTGCCATGTCGGCGCGTCCGCATAGCCCGCGGGCAAAAGCACGCAGGTGGGGAACCACGTCGGTCAGTTCTTGCTTGAAATCGGCCTTTTCCGAGGCCGTACGCATCTCGGCCCCCATCAGTCCTTAGTATCCAACTGCGAGAGAAGATCCCTGAAGCTATCCGGAAGTTCTTCCTCCACTACGGAATCGTATAGGCGTCGCAGACCGTTGGTCCAATCAGGCCGGTCCTTGCGTTCGTGTTTTACTTCCCTGCTCGAGCCCGGCTCGGGCTTGTGTCCGGAAGATGAATCTGCGGTCATTGTTTGAAGAATATGTCCTTGCCTCGGCGATTTACAACTGCACGTCACGCGCATGTGCTTTCGCCACTCGATCCCATTGGTGCACGCAAAACGCAACCTTTGAGGATTGGTTCCGCCCGATTTCGGAAATAGCGGGGAAAACTGCGGTGAGCCGTGGAACCTTCAGTGTTTCGGGGGATATTAGGCACGACTGGGGCAGAACGTGTAGAGGCAAAACACTGGTACAAAACGATCTCATGCGTAGGGGGAGGCGGAGACGTTGGCTGGTGGATTTTCCGCGGGCGGTACCGCTCGCCATATTCCTGCTGGTCGCGGCAGTTACCGTTCTTAGTGTTTTTTCGATTGAGCGCGGAGAGCGGGTCCGTGCCAGCGCAGAACTCCAGCGCCAGGCCCAGCTGATGGTTTCGGCGGTAGAGCGTCGTGCATACTCGAATTCTTCCTTCCTACGGGCTGGCGCCGCACTGTTCGGTGCGCAGGATGAAGTTACGGCTGAACTGTTTCGTCAATTCGTTTCCGAATTACGTCTCGATGCCGATTATCGGGGGGCCGAAGGCATCGGTTGGGCTCCGGCCATCTCTTCAGATCAGGTCGAGCGGTTTGAGCAAAAACTGAATCTCGGGAAAGTCGGGCTCGCACGCGTCACGCCAACGCTTGCAGAACAATTTCGTCAGCAGCTTGTGCCGATCCTATATCTCCAGCCCGACACGTTGCGCAATCGAACCGCCCTAGGATACGACATGTATTCCGAACCGACCCGACGAGCGGCGATGGACAAGGCTACCCGGACCGTTCGTCCCACGGCGAGTGGGCGGGTTACTCTTATGCAGGAAAGCGGCAGCGAAGAGAGCGGCTTTCTAATCTACATGCCAGTATTCGATGGCGCGGGAGCGAGCCGCGCATTGAAGGGGTTCGTGTACAGCCCTTTTAACGCGTCGCAATTTCTCGATTCAGCCGCGGAGCTCAGCACTTCCGGGCAGGCCAGCGTCCGGCTGTATGATGTCGATGGCAATGAGCGCGTGCTGATGGCTGAGACTCCCGGGTGGAGCGCAGAAGGTGAAACCGTCGAGCGAGAAGTCGATCTGGCCAACCGACCCATGATTCTGGTCGTCCAATCCACGCGAAATGCGGCACTTTCATCCCTCTCCATGATAACACTCCTGTTCGGGCTTGCTGTTGCGAGCCTGTTGCTGGTGGTAGCCCGGTTGCTCACCCAGCAGGCGCAGGAGGATAGTCGCTCGCTCGAATGGTTCGCCCAGCAAAACTCGATCAGGAACTCGCTGACGAGAGAGCTCAACCACCGTGTGAAGAATACGCTCGCCAATGTCCTGTCGATCGTCTCGCTGACCCGCCGCCGCGCCACTTCGCTGGACGAGTTCGCTGAAGGCATCGACAATCGCATTCGCGCTCTTTCGGCGACCCATGACTTGCTCACGCAGTCGGAATGGGGGACGACACCCGTCCGATCTGTCATCTCGGTCGAGCTGGCACCCTATACGAACGAGCGGGATCACGAAGTCGTGATCGGAGGCCCAGAGGTCGAACTCGCACCGAACGATGCGCTATCGCTCGGCTTGGCAATTCACGAACTTGCTACCAACGCCGCAAAGTTCGGCGCGCTGTCGATGCCAGGTGGCAAGGTTTCGGTCATTTGGGAACTCGTGAATGAGAATCTCGCGCAGATAGAATGGGTCGAAAGCAACGGGCCGAAAGTGGCTCTTCCACAGAAGCGCGGATTCGGTACCGATCTGATCGAGAAGATCGTCGCGCACGAACTGCGTCACCCTGTCGAACTGGAATTTCACCCGGAGGGTGTCCGCTGTACTCTTCTCGTCCCTGTACGCGAGCCCGGTGAGTTCGCGCTGCGAAGCAATCGCCGAACGGTCAGGCAGGGCCACTAAACGGGGACGTAGCGAGCCAGCCCTTCTACCGATCCCGTATAATGACGTAGGCAGAGTTCCCGGAATGCAGCTGCAGCATTACCTTCCTTATGAAAGCCCGAAAGTCGGTTGACTAAGATCAGGACAAAAAAAGGCCGCCCGGATGTGTCCGAACGGCCCTTTCATCTTTTTATTGCAGGCGCTCAGCCCAGCGGGCGGCTGGAACCGAAGAACAACGCCTGGCTGATAGCGGCGCGAACGGTCTGTTCTTGGAATGGCTTCGTCACGAGGTAAGTAGGTTCGGGACGGTCGCCGGTAAGAAGGCGCTCAGGATAGGCCGTGATAAAGATTACCGGCACACTATCGATGGCAAGAATATCGTCAACCGCATCAAGCCCGGACGAACCATCGGCCAGCTGGATGTCGGCGAGAACGAGGCCGGGCGTCTTCTGAGCCACGACTTCCTGTGCCTGGGTGCGTGTGGCAGCAG
>CAYPGL010000071.1:0-696 GCA_964410035.1 uncultured Qipengyuania sp.
CAGTCCCGTGACCCATTCATCCCCCACCTTCAGCCAGGCGTGGATGCGAGGTTTGCCGTACTCGTCGCGTTGGGTGCCTATGAAAAGGCTCGCGGGAATGCCGCGGCGTTCGAGCATCCAGCGTGCAGCGATCGCCTGCGGCAGGCAGTTTGGCGCACCCGCGGTCAGCGACAGCGCTCTCAGGATGGCAAGCCGAACCCGGCGGATGGTGGCGATATCCTGCGATGGGTTCTCTGCTGCAGCCGCAGCCGTAAAGCGAGAACGCCAGCGGCGGGGGGGTGTCCGGGAAATCTGGAACTTGGCGTAAAGCAACAGGCTGATCGCCTCCAAAGAGGCGAGTTTATCCGCGCCGTCGAGCGCGATGAAGTTGCTGAGCCGGGACATCGTTGGCGCAGTATATCACGCCTGGTAAGAATCGCCTCGCCCCACTTGTCGCTATCTGACGAGGGGCAGGGCCTTGCGGCAATCTTCGGCGCATTCGCGGCACATCTTGGCGCAGAGCGCACAATGCGGATTGTCATGCCTCTCGCATTCGGCAGCGCAGGTCTCGCAGGCGTTGATGCAGGCTTCCAACTGCGCGCGCAGGACCTCAATGTTCTGCGCGGTGCGGCGCACGGCAAGACGGGCGGTGGCGGCGCAGACATCGGCGCAATCTAGGCAGTTCCGAATACACTGCGACATGTCCATCTCTTCCGA
>CAYPGL010000071.1:706-7749 GCA_964410035.1 uncultured Qipengyuania sp.
CGACGAACATGCATCGGCACAGCTCGTGCAGAACAGCGAACAGAGCATGGCATGACGTGCAGCGAGGACAAGTTCTTCAGTTTCGTCCTGCACCTGGGGGTGGGCCGCGATCATTTTCTGTAGAGACATGGTTTTCTTTTCCTATCAGAGAAGTTCTCAAGAAAAGGATGTGGGTGCGCGGCGTTCCGGCCTTTAGGATGCAATGCGACTAGTGGTGCTGGGCAGCGCGTCGGACCGAGTGGATCACTTCGGCTGGAGGGCAGGGCTTGGACAGCATTTCGACATCAGGAAAGCGGCTCGCGACTTCCTTGGGGGTCAATTGGCCTGAATGGAAAATCACTTTCACGTTTTCTGCCATCATCTGTTCGGCGAGCGGGTAAACAATCCCGTCCCCCAATTGCACATCGAGGATTGCGATATCCGGTTTGGATTTCTGAAACGCGAGCATGGCGCTGGACAGATCGACGAAGGGACCTTCGACCAAATACCCGGCTTCGGAAACAGTGTCGCAAAGATCGTAACCTACGATCATCTCATCTTCGGCGACGAGTACGCGTATCGGCTGGGACTGTCCCATCCAGAGTCTCCTCGTTTGATCCGACCCAATTGCTACTAATGGGCCGGATGGGAGAAGGTTCCTGCCTCAGACGCGCCCGTACTTATGTGCGAAACCGGTGGCGTCGCCTTCGGCCAGAAAGCGCGCCTGCCCAGTCCAGTCGTCACGGCGGATGCGGCCCTGGAAGCGGCCGAGCTGGGAATCGATGTGGTCGATTTCAGCCTCGTCCCACGCTGCTATCTGCGCAAAGCTCTTGACGCCGAGCTCGTGCAACGTTGCGGCGAGCTTTGGTCCAACACCCTTGATGCGGGTCAGGTCGTCATTTGCGCCAGCGGGAGCCGCGGCGGCAGGCTGACGCGGGGCGGGCGAGGTATCTTTCAAGGCGGCAGGAGGTGCGTCGACCAGCGCAGAATTGCGCTGCGCCCGTTCTGCGCCCTCATCCAGCACGTCCCGGCTCGCGCCCGTCACATGCGTGCGGCGATTGCTGCGGAACAGGTACCAGGCGACGACCAACCCGACGATCAGAGCGATGGCCAGCAGGATCCAGTTATCGGCGAGCAATTGGCTCATCTTTCTTCCTCCGTTCTCTCATTGTCGCTCAGCGAAGCCCGACCCCATACGACCCATCCCAAGGTGAGGCCGAGAATGTAGGCGACGAGCATCAGGGCGATGACTTCGAACCAGATAGGCATCAGCGTGGCCCCGGCGTGTCGACAGGTGTGGGCGTCAGCGGTTCCATGCGAATGACCGAAAATTCGATACGGCGGTTCGCTGGATCTTCCGCCGTCAGACGTTCCGCCGGTTTGCTCGACCCCATTCCGCGCGCGCGCAGGCCGGATCGCGGAATGCCCCGGCGTACCAGAGCCTCGCGGACAACGCGGGCGCGGTCCATGCTGAGGGCTACGTTGGCGGCTTCGCTTCCTGACTTGTCCGTATGACCGGTGATCGCGATGATCGCGCCGACGCAGGGTTCGAGGGCCCGGGCGACTTCATCGAGCAGCATGCGGCTGGCAGGCAGCAGCGCGGCGCTTCCCTCCTGAAAACGGATTGTGCGGGTGCGCAGCAGGCCGTCAACGTCTTCCTGGCAATGAAGAGGCTCGAACGAAGGCTCCCCGACGTTCGCATTCACGATCCCGTCTTCCCAGCTCACACCGCCGACGCCTGGCAGGGAACGGACAAGCTGGGCGGCGCGCGTGCGGGCCTCATCTTCGAGGCTTTCGCCGCCGGACAGCAGCGGGTGGCGCGAGGGCGAGCCGTAACGATTGGCAAAGCTTGCCTGAACCATGCCAAGATCTTCGGCGGCTAAGGCATCGCGCGCATCCTCTGACAATCGCTCTGCCATGCGGTCGGCCCGTCCCGACATGCTCGCAATAGAGCCTACCGCGACGACCACGAGAGCACCAAACAGGATAATTACGCGCTGGAACATGTTGGGTTCTTTAGCCGCCGCTTGCTCCAGCTGCCAAGGTGCTTGTGCCCGCCCGGTGGGCTTATTCCGAAACTGCTCGGGCTTCTGCTTCGCTCGGCTTGTCCTTGCTCCGGGCGAACAGAACCCGGTCTTCCGGGCCGAACCCGCGTTTCCAGATCACGAAACCGTAGGTCGCCAGAATAAGCGGAATGCCGAAAGCGAGCTCTGCCCATTCAGGCAGATGGGTTGCAAGCCAGCCGACCAGCACCGCAGGGGCGACGGCATAGACCAGCGCCCAGCGCCAGTTGTTGATGCCATGGCCGAGGATTTTCGTCAGTAGCATTGCCTTCACGAGGCTAGCTACTGCGAGCGCGATCAAAAGCGAGATGGCCGCTGCTGCTGCCTTGTAGGGCTCGCCATAGTCATTGGCGACCACGGCTTGGATGAGGACGATAGTCAATATCGCCTGTAAGGCGATCGTGCTGATGGAAATCCACAGATTGCGCACACGTGCGACATAGATCAGCACCGCTTCGGAAACGACTGCGGTCGCGGCGACCACTTCCGCGGCCAGCAAGAAGGCGAGGGCACCCGTCCCGCCGACATATTCAGGGCCGAACAAACCCATGATGGCTTCGCCCGGCAGACCCAGCGCCAACGCAATACCCGCTTGCGCGGCGATGATCCAGAATCCTACCTGGCAAACCTGTTTGGCAATGGCAGCATAATTCTTCGTCTTGAGATTCTTGGTAATGACCGGGCCGAGGATCGGTTCGAAACTGGTCTTCAGCTTCTGCGGCAGGCTGGCGAGCTGCTGCGCCATGTAATAGACGCCCACCGCGGACGGCGCGGCAAAAAAGCCGAGGATGAAGATATCCACTCGGCGCGTGCCCCATTCGATCGCATCGGCGGTGGCGAGCGGCAGTGCGCGAAGTGTGATCTTGCCCATGTAGCGCGGGCTCGGGCGCCATCCGACGGGACGCCCATAACTGCGAAAAAAGGCCCACATGCCCACCGCGAGACCAGCATAGATCGACACGAGATAGGCCATTGAAAGGCCGGATCCGGATATGCCGGGAATAACGAAGAAAATCCCCGCCATGATCGATATCGTCCACGGTTCCACCACTGCACGGGCGCGCACCGTGGTGGCGATATCATATTTATAGGCCTGCGCGGCGAGCACGATCTCCGTCAGCGCATAGGCCGGGATTGCGAGCACGATCAGACGGTCGAGTTCGCTATATTGGCCGGCGGGGAACAGCGGGGCGGGAACGAGCCAGAAGAAGAGCGCTGCGACCGACGAGAATACCAGCGCCAGCAGCATCCCGTCGTAAACCAGATTGGCCGGGTGCTGTTCTTCACCGTCGGACAGGCGCTGCGCGAGGCCGCGCTTTTCGCCCATCGAGCAAAGCAGCGCGACCAGTTCGACCAGCACCAGGGCCGATGCGAATCGGCCCACTTCGCTGACACCGTAAAGGCGTCCGGCGATGAACAGGAAGGGGATGCGGGCAAGCAGCCTCAGCAGGAAGCCGAGCACGTTTTGCTTGCCGCCCTTGGCGATGGCGGAAAGATCGTCGTCGCTGGCGGCGGAATTCATCCCGCGCTTTCCTGCTCGGCCTTGAGCGGACGGGCGAGAATACCCTTGACGACCTGGCCCGGATCGTCGCCCTTGAGCAAGTCGTAGACCGCGGCAACGATCGGCATGGCTATGCCATGCCGCGCCGCCAGTTCGACGAGAACGGGTGCGGTGTGCGCGCCTTCGGCAACCGTCCTGCGGTCAGCCATGAGGGCGTCTGCGCTCTGCCCTTCGCCTAATGCCTTACCAAGCGAGAAATTGCGGCTGGAAGTGGAGGAGCAGGTGAGCACGAGGTCGCCCAACCCGCACAGGCCCGTAAGCGTCTCCGCCCGTGCACCAAGCGCCTCGCCAAAACGCAACATCTCGGCATAGCCGCGGGCGATAAGCGCGGCGCGGGCGTTCTGGCCAAGCTGCAAACCGTCAACTACCCCGCAAGCGATGGCGAGTACGTTCTTGACTGCTCCGCCAATCTCCGCGCCGGTCACGTCGTCCGAATAATAGGGGCGGAAGGCCGGGCGGGCGATATGGTGCGCGATCCGGTCCCACTGCTCCTCGCCGCCGCTGCAAGCCAGGGTCACCGCGGCGGGCAGTCCTGCGGCCACCTCATGCGCGAAGGTCGGGCCGGACAGGACGGAGACTTCACTTTCCGGGGCGTTATCGCGCGCGACATGGTTCATCAGGCGGCCGGTGCCTGCCTCGATCCCCTTGGAACACAGGATGAGGTCACGTGGGAATGCGGGCATGGCTGCAAGGACGCTGCGCATATGCTGCGCAGGCGTGACCACCAGCATGGCATCGAGCCGCGCCATCTCGCCGAGATCGTCCGTTCCGCGGATGGAAGGTGCCAGCTTCGCATCGGGCAGATAGGTAGAATTGCGCCGCCGCGTGTTGATTTCCTCTGCGAGCTGCGCCTCGCGCGCCCAGAGCAACACCTCGCTCCCGTCGCTTGCCACCATCTGCGCGAGCGCCGTTCCCCAGGCTCCGGCTCCGAGAACACCAACCTTCATGCTTTCACTCCCGCGCCGCGAACGGGCTCGGCATCGGGGTCGAGCGGCCAGCGAGGGCGTGCCGAGATGTCGAGCGGATCGGGGGCGAAATCCTTCAGCGCCAAACGCTCGATGCCAGCCCAAGCGATCATCGCAGCATTGTCGGTGCACAATTTCGGGGGAGGGGCGGTGAAGCGCATGTAATAAGACGCCGCAAGTCCTTCCAGCGCGCATCGCACCGATGCATTTGCGGCGACACCGCCGGCTACCACCAGCGTCCGGCAATCCTGCATTTTTGCGAGCGCAATGCCCAACCGGTCCAGCACGCAATCTATCGCCGCCTGCTGGAAGCTCGCCGCGATGTCAGCAGATTCATGTTTTCCGCTTTCATGCGCGCGCAGCACAGCGCTCTTGAGGCCCGCGAAGCTGAAATGCGGTTCGCAGCTTCCCTTCATCGGGCGCGGAAGCGGAACGGCAGATGAATCGCCTTCTTTCGCCATGCGTTCGACAGCAGGGCCACCCGGAAAGCCGAGGCCCAGGATTTTGGCGGTCTTGTCGAACGCTTCGCCCAGCGCATCGTCGATTGTGGTTGCGAGCCGGCGATACTCCCCGACGCCATCGATGCGCAGGATCTGGCAATGTCCACCCGAAACAAGCAGTAGGGCATAGGGAAATTCGAGGGTCTCGTCGGACAGCCGAGGGCTGAGCGCGTGCCCCTCAAGGTGATTCACTGCGATGAGGGGCACATCGCTGGCCATTGCAAGGGCCTTGGCGCTTACCAGACCGACCATGACGCCGCCGATCAGGCCCGGACCGGCGGTGGCCGCGATCGCGTCGAGATCGGTAAGGGAAACATTCGCATCCTGCAGGACGCCCTCAATCATCGGGGCGAGCCGTTCGGCATGCGCGCGGGCGGCGATTTCCGGCACGACGCCGCCGAAAGGCGCGTGCTACGCATCCTGCGATGCGATCCGCTGCGCCAAGATCCGCCGATTGCCGTCGACGAGCGCGGCCGCCGTTTCGTCGCACGAACTTTCTATGCCAAGAACCAAAGCCATTGTCCGCTTTCCCTTAACGGTATCGGTCGCTAGGGCAAGCACGCACCATGCCTGCAAAGCTTTCCCTCCGCCTTGGAACCCGCCGATCTCCGCTTGCCATGGCGCAGGCGCACGAGGCACGCGCTCGCCTGTGCGCGGCACTCGGCTGGGACGAAGCACAAGTCGAACTCGTCCCCGTGATTGCAAGTGGGGACAAGATCCAGGACCGCCCGCTGGCCGATATCGGCGGCAAGGCACTGTGGACCCGAGAGCTCGATATTTGTCTCGCCGACGGCAGGATCGATGCGGCAGTCCATTCGATGAAGGATGTCGAGACCATCCGGCCGGAAGAGATCGCCATTGGCGCTATCCTCCCGCGGGCGGACAAGGCCGACGTGCTGCTGGGCGCACGGTCGCTCGATGCAATCCCGCGGGGTTCGCGTGTTGGGACCAGTGCGCCGCGACGGGCCGCGCAGTTACTCAATGCAAGACCGGATCTCGAAGTAATCGGCATCCGCGGTAACGTGGCGACGCGCCTTGCGAAATTGCAGGCGGGTGAAGCGGACGCGACATTCCTCGCCGCCGCAGGACTTGCCCGGTTGGGTGAAGATACGGTGGGAACCCGCCTCGATCCGGAAGAATGGCTGCCGGCCCCCGCGCAGGCGGCAATCGGCCTGGAATGCCGCGCCGGGGCCGAGGAAACGAGGGAATTGCTGCGAGCGATAGACCACGCGCCAAGCCGCGAGGAAGTGCTGGCAGAGCGAGCCCTCCTCGAAGGGCTGGGTGGATCCTGCCACAGTCCTATCGCCGCCCTGACCCGCCGCGAAGGGCAGCGGCTGCACTTGACGGCGGTCATTTTCAGTCCGGACGGTTCCATACGGATCGGGGGCGAGAGCCTCTTCGAACCCGCCGATCTCGATGCCCCGCGTAAACTGGCCCGGGAATTACTTGCCGAAGCGCCGGAACATGTTGCCGCGCATTTCGGTATTGCCGGTTGATGCGTAACCTTTTCGTCTTCCGCCCCGAACCCGGCCTCCACGTGACACTTGAAACGGCGGAGGCCTCTGGTCTGGAGGCGAAGGGATGCTCGCTTTTCGAGGTCAAGCCGGTGACATGGTCTGCTCCGCCCCGCGATGATTTCGACGCCTTGCTGGTGGGGAGCTCCAATGTCTTCCGCCACGGGGGCTTCGAGCTGGAGAAGCTCGAAGGTTTGCCGGTCTACGCGGTCGGCGACGCCACTGCCGAAGGCGCGCGCGAAAAGGGCTTCATGGTCACGCTCACGGGCAAGGGCGGGCTGCAGAATGTGCTCGACGATGTTGCGGGACGCGATCTTGCGTTCCTGCGGTTGGCGGGCGAAAAGATGGTCTCGCTGACGCCGCCTTCCGGTATCTCCATCGAAACTTGTATCGTCTATCGGACAGAGCCGCTGGAAATGTCACCTTCGGTAAGCAAGCTCCTGCGCGAGGAAGGCGGCGTG
>CAYPGL010000072.1:0-7242 GCA_964410035.1 uncultured Qipengyuania sp.
AAATTCCTGGAGACAGCCCCCAATGTTCTCGAAGAAATCCGCCGAGCCCCAGAGCTCGCCGCCAACGCCCACTAATCCAGGACGCAGCGCCCCCATGGCTTCCAAGAACAGTTCCACCTTTTCCGTCCTTGGCTCGGATCTCTCGATAACGGGAAACATCAAGGCCTCGGCAGACCTTCACATCGACGGCAATGTCGAAGGGGACATCGCCTGCACCAGCTTGGTTCAGGGAGAGACGAGCAAGGTGATCGGTGCGGTAGAAGCAGAGAGCGCCCGCCTCGCCGGCACTGTCGATGGTTCCATTACCGCGCGAGAACTGGTGATCCTGAAGAGCGCCAAGATCAAAGGTGACGTGTTCTACGACGCGCTGACCATCGAACAGGGCGCGCAGGTCGAAGGCCGCTTCGCTCATCGCGATCCGAAACGGAATGCGCCCTCTGCTGCCGCGCCGAGAGCGGAAGGCAATGCCAAGCCGGATCTGCAATTGGCGAATTGATAATCTTCGATACGAGTTAAGAGGATAAAGGCCGATCCCGGTTATGCGCGGGTCGGCCTTTTCTCTTTTCGGAGAAAATTCAGACGCCCACTTCGGCGCGCAGGGCCTTGCGATCCAGCTTCCCAATCATCGTCTTGGGCAGGTCGTCACGCAGGATGATTTTCTCCACCCGTTCATGCTTGCCCACGCGGGCATTAAGCCATGCGCGCAGTTCCACCGCGGAAATTTCGGCGTCTGGCTGGAGAACGACATAGGCGTATGGGCATTCCCCGCGGTAGGAATCGGGATTGCCAATAACGACGACTTCCTTCACGGCCTCGAGTTCGTGCAGGACATCTTCGACCTGGCTTGGAAAGACCTTGAAGCCGCCCACCGCGATCATGTCCTTGATCCGGTCGACGATCTCGAGAAACCCGTCCGCATCCATCCTGGCGACATCGCCCGTACGCAGCCAGCGCTTGCCATCACGCTCCACGAAAGTCTCGCTGTCGGTCTCCGGCCGGTTCCAGTAGCCGAGCATGATCTGCGGGCCATGGACCGCAAGTTCTCCCGGTTCGCCATCCGGGGCGAGCTTTTCAGGGTCCTCCTTGTCGAGCAGGACTATCTCCGTGCCCATAACAAGCTGGCCTATCGTTCCCTTTTTGCGCATGCCCTCGTAGGGATTGGCAGAGACGACCCCCGAACTTTCGGTAAGCCCGTATCCTTCGACGATACGGACGCCCGTTGCCTCTTCGAAACGATTGTGCACGGACGCAGGCATCGGAGCGCCGCCGGAAATGCAGACCTTCAGAGTCGAAACATCGGCCTCCCCCAGCCTCGGATGATCCAGCAGCGCCTGGAACATGGTCGGTACGCCTGGAAAACCGGTGGTTCTGTATCGTTCGATCGTATCCAGAACCTGCGCCGCGTCGAACCGGGGGACCATCGCGATGGACGCGCCAGTCACCATCGCGTGGTTGAGCAACGCAGTATTGGCGAAGACATGGAAGAACGGCAGCGCCCCCATGAAGACTTCGCTGGCCGGATCGCCGTATGGATTGAGCCCGGCCACCTGCTGCGCATTGATCGCAAGTTGGGCATGGCCGAGCATCGCGCCCTTTGGCCTTCCGGTAGTACCGCCAGTATATTGCAGCAAAGCAATATCCTGCGCTGCGTCGATCTGCGGGAAGGGAGCGGAACCAACATCCGTTAGAACATCGCTCCATGACAGAATGTTGCGAGCGCACTTCACGCGGGCGATCTTGCCGCGACCGAGAGTTTTCAGCGCCAATCCCTTGTACCACGGCAGCATCCCGGACAGCGACCCGACTACGAGTGTTTCCAGCCCTGAGGCTTCGAGTACGCTGGCTGCATTCGTGTAAAGTTCCGGAACATCGAGCGTAACGAGCAGACGCGTTCCCGAATCCTCGACCTGCCAGGCAAGTTCTTCCACCGTGTAGAGCGGGGAGAAATTCACGACCACGGCGCCCGCGATCATCGCACCATAATACGCCGATGCATAGATCGGGACATTGGGGAGGAAGAGACCAATCCGGTCGCCCGGCACGATCCCCCGTGCCATTAGGCCCGCGGCGAAACGCTCCGCCTCGGATAGAATATCGCGATATCGATAGCTGCGCCCCAGGAAATGCAGAAACGGCGCGTCAGGCGTTTTCGATGTCGTCTGGCGCAAGAGCTCTGGAAGGCTGGCGACCTGGAACTGCGTGTCCCACGGCGTGGGATGGTGATAGGTATAGCTATTTACATCCATGTCAGTAGCATGGAGAAAAGAGCCTGAAAAGCAAGCGAAAAGGGCGGGAAACGCGCTAGCTCCCCCCGCCCTCTTCAAGAGTGAAATTGGATGATCAGCTTTCCGGGCTGCTCTCTTCGGCTTCCTGCGCACGCTTGGCGGTGAGCCAAGCTTCGGCCTCTGCTTCCTGCACGGCTTCTGCGGCGGCCTTTTCGTTGGCATCGCGTTCGGCGCGCAGTTCCTCGATAAGCTTTTCGCGATCGCTGCCGCCACTCGGCTGAACCGGCGCAGCTTCGTCTTCAATACCGGCCTTTTTCGCCGCCTTGGCGACGACCGCATCGAGTTCGCGCTGCGAACACAGGCCGAGTGTCACCGGGTCCTTCGGTTGGATGTTCTGGATGTTCCAGTGGCTACGCTCGCGGATCGCGGTGATCGTGTTGCGCGTGGTGCCGATCAGCTTGGAAATCTGGGCGTCCGAAACTTCGGCATGGTTACGGAGCAGCCAAGCGATGCCATCGGGCTTGTCCTGTCGCTTGGATACCGGTGTATAGCGCGGCCCCTTGGTGCGGCTGACCGCGACCGGTGCGCGCTGCATTTTGAGCCGATATTCGCTGTCTTTTTGACCCTTCTCGATCTCTTCCTGGGTCAGCTCGCCGGAATGGAGCGGATCGCGGCCAGTATATTTGCTGCCCGCAAGATCGTCAGCCATGGCCTGGACTTCGAGGATGTGAAGACCGCAGAACTCGGCGATCTGTTCGAAGGAAAGCCCGGTATTGTCGATCAGCCAGGTGGCAGTCGCATGCGGCATGAGCGGAGTGGGTTGGTCGGCCATCTAGAGCGCCTTTACGTAAACCTGAAAATAGAAGGGCCGCCCCTCGCGGAGCGGCCGTTGCGACTTTCATGTAGGCGACAGCGCCGGATTCGGCAAGCAGCTTGCAGAGGCGGAGTTATTCCCTAATCGAGAAGGTCAGGCGGGGAGCGCCTCTTCCTCGAATGCTGCGAGGCCGGAAAGGAATTGAGCGGTGGCCGCCTCCCAGCTGAACTTGGCCCCATAGCCGGAGCAGGCCTTGGAGTCGCAATAGAGGGCTGCATCGATCGCCCGGTCGAGATCCTCTGACAGCGCTCCGACGTCGTCTGTGACGATGTCGCGCGGCCCTGCGACGGGATAGGCCGCGACAGGCGTGCCGCAGGCCAGCGCCTCGATCATTACGAGGCCGAACGTATCGGTGCGGCTAGGAAAGACGAAGACATCCGCCCCCGCATAGTAACCCGCCAGTTCGCGGCCCGATTTGCGCTCGAGGAAATGCGCTTCGGGATATTGACGGCGCAGGCGCTCAAGCGCCGGTCCATCGCCCACCACCACCTTCGTGCCCGGATGCTGGGCATTGAGAAAGGCTTCGATATTCTTTTCGATTGAGACTCGCCCGACATATAGCTGAATGGGCCGCAGCAATTCGTGGAATTCGGCCGGAGCCGGTGCATCGGGATCGAAACAGGCCAGATCCACACCGCGGGTCCAGTGATGCAGCTTGCCAAGCCCATGATTGCGCAGTTCCTCGCGAATGCTCTCCGTTGCGACGAGTACGCGGCGCGCCGGTCGATGAAACCACTCGATATAACGCCAGAACCAGCGTGCGGGCAGGTGTGTTCGGCGCGCCAAATATTCGGGAAACTGCGTGTGATAGGCTGTGGTGAACGGCGTGCCGCTCCGGGCACAATAGCGCCGTGCCGCCATCCCGAGCGGACCTTCAGTCGCAATGTGAATGGCACCGGGCGCGTACTCGCGCAGTTTGCGGGATATTGAGCCCGGCGGACTGATTGCGAGGCGAATTTCGGGGTAGGTCGGACAGGGCAGCGAGGCAAACTGGTCGGGAGAGACGACCATCACTTCGTACCCCTGCTTGCGCAACATATTGCACGTCGTCGTCAAGGTACGCACGACGCCATTCATCTGCGGGAGCCAGGCATCGGTAACGATCGCGATGCGCTGCGGTGGCTCAATACGAACGCGATTTGGCGGCAATCCGTTTTCTCGCAATTTCACGCAGCTTCGAGCTCTTTGCCAGCGACCAGAGGTTCCCGCCGGGCGACCTCTTCGGTCCAGTGGAGCAATTCGATTGTGCCATCCAAATGTTCGACCAGTGCGTTGCATCCTTCGACCCAATCTCCATCGTTGTAATAGGAAACCGATCTCCCTTCATGCATGAACTCGCGAATTTCGGCGGTGTGGATATGTCCGCAGACCACCCCGTCGACCCCGCGCTCGCTAGCTGCTCGCGCAACAACTTCCTCGTATTTGGAGATAAACTCGACGGCGTTCTTGACCTTGTGCTTCGCCGCCTTGCTGATCGACCAATATGGAAGACCAAGCAATTTCCGCACGCTGGCCACCCAACCGTTCAGTTTCATCATCGCGTGGTAAAGCGCGTCGCCGACGAAGGCGAGCCAGCGATGGGCAAGCATGATCGTGTCGAATTCATCACCATGCAGCACCATCAAGCAGCGTCCGTCGGCCGTATCGTGGAACGCGGCCCGGCGGATTTCCACACCGCCGAAGTTCATGCCCGAAAAGGGCCGCACCATCTCGTCGTGATTTCCGGGAATATAGACGATCCGCGTGCCGCGTCTGGCACGTTTGAGGATGCGCCAGACAATGTCGTTATGCTCCGGCGGCCAGTAAAACTTCTTTTTCAGCCGCCAACCGTCGATGATGTCGCCAACGAGGTACATTGTCTCGCTGTCGGTATGATCGAGAAAGTCGATCAGCAGTTCGGCATTGCAGCCCTTGGTGCCGAGATGCACGTCGCTGATCCAGATCGTGCGATACTTGCGCCGCTCGCCCAATGTGCGCTCCGGCACGCTGGGCTGCACGGCCGGAAAGCCCGCCACGTTGGCGAAATCGGAAAAGTTTCTGGGCAGTTCGGTCATGGTCCGTCCCCCGAAGCTACATTGGGGAAAGCCATGACAGCGAAATGTTACAGGGGATTCTCGTTTCCGTTACGGAACAGAGACTTTGCTACCGTTTGGCGTCACGACACCGGTCGTACCTCTAGCACGATCTTGCCTATGTGATCGCCGTTTTCCATCCTTGCATGGGCGGCGGCCACTTTTGAAAGGGGGAAGATCTCGTCCATCACCGGCGCGACGGTCTTCTCCTCGAACAACGACCAGGCGTGGGAATGGATTTCATCGGCCAGCAGAGCCTTGAATTCATCCGAGCGCGGCCGCAGGGTTGAACCGGTGAGCGTCTGCCGCTTGCTCATGAGCTTGGCCATGTTGATTTCGGCCTTCAGCCCTCCGAGCACGGCGATGGTGACGTGTCGGCCATCGACGGCTAAGCAATCCAGATTGCGCTGGACGTAACTGCCCGACACCATGTCGAGAATGACGTCAGCCCCCTTGTCTTCTGTGAAGGCATTGACCTTCTCGACGAAATCCTCGCTCTTGTAATTGATCGCGAGGTCGGCCCCCAACTCACGGGCCGCGTTGCACTTTTTGTCCGATCCGGCTGTTGTTATGACCTTGAGATCGAACGCCTTGGCCAGCTGGATCGCCATCGTCCCGATCCCGGACGTGCCGCCATGCACGAGCAGCGTCTCCCCCTCGCAAGCCCATCCGCGCTCGAAGACATTGTGCCATACCGTAAAGAGGGTTTCCGGGATGGCCGCAGCACTCGCCATGCTCATATCTTCGGGAACATTCAGGCAGTGCGCCGCGTGGGCAAGACAGTATTCCGCATAACCGCCTCCGCTGACCAGCGCGCAGATCCGGCGGTTGAGCATCTCGGGCGGGGCGCCCGGGCCGGTTGCAACAATCTTACCGGACACCTCGAGGCCGGGAATTGGCGAGGCACCCGGCGGGGGGGGGTAGAAGCCCTGCCTCTGGATGACGTCCGGACGGTTCACCCCTGCATGACTAACCTCGATCAGTACCTGGCCTTCGCCCGGTTCGGGCACGGCCAGCTCTTCCGGACGGAGGACGTCCGGCCCGCCCGGATTATCATATCCCATTGCAGTCATGGTCGAAGGTAAGCCCGTTGCCAAAATTGCCCCCTGAAAGCCTGACGAATTAGCCGATCTAACGGTGCATTACCGTGGGGACTTGTTGACAGCAACTGGGTGGCGGTGGATTGTACCGCACATGGAAGACGGCGATCGCCCCCGGCCGAAAGGCGATGCAGCGAGTAGGCTCGCAAGCGAAGACCTCGCCCCCTATTCTCAAGACGAGTTGCAGGAACGAATCGAACTGCTCGAAACCGAGATTGCCCGAGTGGAATCGCACCGCCTCAAGGCTGCGGCACATCGGGACGCTGCGGAATCCCTGTTCGGGCGAAAAGAGTAGCTGCGGTGCGGGGCCTTCAAACCTGCCGTTCCGCCACCATATCTTCGGAACATACAGCTTCGGCTAACCTTCAAACGGTAGCCTGTATCCATCTCGCAATGCTGCGAGTCTTTCGGAAAGCAGAAATCTGATGCCCAGTTTTGCCGCCAACCTCGAAAAGACCCTTCACGCCGCGCTTACCGATGCGGCCGAGCGGCGTCATGAATACGCCACGCTTGAGCACTTGCTGCTCTCGCTGATCGGCGACGAAGATGCTGCGCAGGTCATGGCTGCCTGTGGCGTCGATACAGACGAGCTGGCGGCGGTCGTAAAACAATATCTCGAGCAGGAATATCAGTCGCTCAAGAGCGAGGAAGGCTCCGACCCGCAGCCGACCGCAGGGTTCCAGCGCGTCATCCAGCGCGCCATCCTGCATGTCCAGTCATCGGGCAAGGATACGGTGACCGGCGCCAACGTGCTGGTGGCACTGTTTTCCGAGCGCGACAGCTATGCCGTCTATTTCTTGCAGCAGCAGGACATGAGCCGTCTCGATGCGGTGAGCTATATCAGCCACGGCATTGGCAAGGGCGGTAAGCAGATCGACAGCAAAGCTCCACAAGGAGCAAATGATGAGCAGGACGGCGATCCCGGTGCCGAAACCGGCAAATCGGGCGACAAGAAGGAAACCGCGCTCGAC
>CAYPGL010000072.1:7252-7707 GCA_964410035.1 uncultured Qipengyuania sp.
CCAGAAGGCGGAGGATGGCAAAGTCGATCCCTTGATCGGTCGCGGGCCCGAAGTTGACCGGACCGTGCAGATCCTGTGCCGCCGCTCCAAGAATAACCCGCTTTACGTCGGCGATCCCGGTGTCGGGAAGACCGCAATCGCAGAAGGACTTGCCCGCAAAATTGTCGAAGGCGACGTCCCCGAAGTGCTCGAAGACGCCGTCATCTACTCGCTCGACATGGGCGCACTGCTCGCCGGGACGCGTTACCGTGGCGATTTCGAAGAACGGCTCAAGCAGGTGGTGAACGAACTCGAAGGCATGCCCGATGCGGTCTTGTTCATCGACGAAATACATACGGTCATCGGAGCAGGGGCGACCAGCGGCGGGGCGATGGACGCCTCGAACCTGCTCAAGCCGGCGCTCTCTTCGGGCAGCATCCGCTGCATCGGTTCGACGACCTACAAGGAATTCCGCA
>CAYPGL010000073.1:0-5799 GCA_964410035.1 uncultured Qipengyuania sp.
GACGGTTCGCGACGCACCACCAACATCACCGAGGTGATCGGGATGGAAGGCGACGTGATCGTTACGCAAGAACTGTTCAAATTCGAATATCTGGACGAAAGCGAGGACGGCAAGATTCTGGGCGAGTATCGCAGTTCGGGCCTACGTCCTTACACGCTCGAAAAGGCCCGCCAGTTCGGCTTCGACCAAGCCTATCTGGAGGCCTGCCTCTAGGGCTCTAACCGCGGATCATGCCCGGTATCGCGACGGCCAGTAAGCCGCCGCCCACCACCGCGCAGATCAGGAAAAGCCCGGTCCAAGGAACCCATCCTACACCGTCGATCTTCGTGCGCTTGGCGCGTCGGCGTTCCATCACGAGCGTGATTCCGGCGAACAGAAGGAATCCAGTTCCCCACAGGACGAGGATCTCCGCTTCGCTGGCAAATGTCAGAAAGTCGCCCATCGGGGCGCCATATGGGAGGCCGCCGCACCTATGCCAAGCTGACGTTCAGGGAACCGGGTTATAGATCACCCGTTCTAGCCCTTTGAACGCCTGATGTTCGGGCTCTTCGGGAAGGATATGAAAATGATCAAGAAGCTTATGCTCGTCCTCGGAATCACCACGATGAGCCTCGCTGCCACTGCTTGCAACACAGTCAAAGGTGTCGGCGAAGACATCGAATCCGTCGGCGAAGCTGGTGAGGATGCAATCGATTAAGCTATGAAAAAGAAGAGAGAATTCTTCCGCAAATCCGCAATCCTCTTGTCGGCAGCAGCGGTGTCGCTCGGGGCCGCAGGGTGTAATGCTGTCAAGGGTCTGGGACAGGATATCGAGTCCGTCGGTCGGGCAGGCGAGGAAGCGATCGACTGATCGCGGTTTCGCAATTTGCGAGGAATCACGAGACGCCCGCCCTTACCGGCGGGCGTTTCTATTTACGGCGAAACACCAGACTCAAATTGTTGGCCGGCATTTCATACCTAGCCGTGCGGATGAAGTCCGAGCGCTCTGCCAGGTCGTCCATATCGCTAATGTTCCGCAGGCCCCACGAAGTATTGCGGCTGCGCAGACTCTTGTCGAACACAACATTGGACGGAGCGGTCTCGATCCGGTCCTCCAGGTATGGCCCGTAGAGAATAAGAGGGGCATTCATTTCGAGTATCCCCGCAGCCTTTGTAAAAAGGCTCCGGGTTGCCTCCCACGGGCTAATATGAACCATGTTGATACACACCACGGCATCGGCCCGCTCCACTGGCCAGTCTTCCATCTCGGCATCCAGCATTAGCGGCGGCAGGAGATTTTTAAGCTCCTCTTCCCGCCCCCAAGCCGCGATGGAGCGAAGAGCAGACGCGTCCTGCTCGGTCGGCTGCCATTGCACCTCGGGAAACCGCCGCGCCATGAAAACGGCGTGCTCGCCGGTCCCGCTGGCGACCTCCAGCACAAGCCCGCTCTCGGGCAATTCCTTTTCGAGTACCTCTGCTATCGGTGCGGAGTTTCGAGCGGCAGCAGGCGAGGTTCGCTTCAATTGATCTGTCGCTCGCGTCCCGCCCAATAGGGCGCGCGCAAATCCTTGCGAAGGATCTTGCCACTGGCGTTGCGAGGCATCACCTCGATCAAGTCGATACTCTTAGGAACCTTGAAACCGGCGACCCTTTCCTTGGTCCATTCGATCACCGAGTCCGGATCGATCTGCTGCCCGGGCTTGGCCACGATACAAGCTTTCACCGCTTCACCCCAAGTGTCGTCGGGCACTCCGATCACCGCGACCTCGCCGACCGCAGGATGGCCATAGATCGCGCTTTCGACTTGCGCCGGATAGACGTTCTCGCCGCCCGAGATGATCATGTCCTTCATCCGGTCCTGGATGTAAACATAGCCGTCCTCATCCATGAAAGCCGCATCGCCTGTGTGCATCCAGCCGTCCTTCAGGGCGCTCTGCGTAGCGTCCGGCAAATTCCAATAACACGCCATGTTAGACGGGCTCTTGCAGATCAGTTCGCCTACCTCGCAGCAGGGCAATTCCCGCCCATCTTCCCCTACGACCTTGAGTTCGACGCCTGGCACGGCCCTGCCCGCCGATTTCATCCTCTGGTTGCCAGCCAAGTCATGATCCTCGGGTGGAAGGACTGCGATCGTTCCGGTGGTCTCGGTCATGCCGTAGCACTGCAGAAACCCGGCATCCGGGATGGTTCTTACCGCCTCGCGAAGCAGGTCGAGCGGGATCGGGGCCGCCCCATAGAGAACATATTTGACGCCTGTCATGTCGGTCGTCTTCGCGCGTGGATGCTGGACGACCATCTGTAGCGCGGCAGGTACTATGAAAAGGCGCGTTATTCCCTGCTCGAAAGCGTCGAGCACGCCATCGGGCGTGAATTCCTCCTGCACGATTGCACGGATGCCGGAACCCATGGCCATGATGCCCAGCCCTGTCCCGCCGATATGCGCGCAGGGCATGCAGACGAGGATGGCCTCGTCCTCCTCGAAGTGCGACCACGGCTGGTCCGCATCCTCGCTCGGCATGCGGAGCGAGAAGAGGTTGTGATTGGTGAGGACCGCACCCTTGGGATTTCCGGTCGTGCCGGAAGTATAAAGCTGCAGCACGGGATCGTCGGGACCTGCAGGATCGAACGCGCCAGCGGGTGAGCCTTCGATTTCCTTGAGGGCCTCATTGGTCGAAAGAATCTTGGGCGGCGATCCGATCTGCTGGCACGCCTTACCGGCCAACTCACCGAAACCTTCGCCAATAAAGACCAATTTCGCACCGGTATCGCGGAGGATATAGGTTATTTCGGGAGCAGCAAGCCGCCATCCGATGGGGACCATAACTATACCGGCACGAGCAGCCGAGTAGAAAAGTTCGAAGTAATGACGCGAGTTCTTGCCGAGCCATGCGATCCGATCACCTTTACTCACGCCGTGTGAAGCCAGCATGGAGACGATCTTGCGGCTTCGTACTTCGAGTTCCGCAAAGCTGAGCGCTTTGTCGTCCTGTTCCAGCGCGACCATATCGGGCCGTTCGATCGCCCAATGCCGGATGAGCTCATCGAACGTGAGTTTCTGCGTGGCTTTCATCTATCCTCTCAGCTGCTTTGAGCTTCGATGACATCATGCCACGCCAGTTGCATCGCGCAACCGGTTTCGGAACGCTCTTACTGCCAGCGCCCGGCGGCTCTCGCGCGCCTTTCCCGAACGGCCAGCCATACCAGCAGACCAAGCGGCCCGGCCAAGAAAGTCGCGGCAAGGATTGGAGCCTGAATCAGGCGCGAAAACCCCTTCGCATCCGCATCTCGCACTATCCAGAGTCCCACGAACAGGTCGAAAGACAGATAATGAATCCAGCCAATCGTAACACCGCCATCGCTCGCGAAAATAGAGCGGACGCCTTCGATCGAACCGAAATCGAAACCGGACGAGCCGCCGCCGGCCGGGTCGAGCGATCCGGACAAGATCCCGATCAGACCGAGCGCATAGGCCAAGCAAAGAAGGCCGATGCCCAGATAAAGTACCGCAGCAAGCAACGCCGGCCAGCGAGGAAGGAGGATGAGCGGGGCCCACATTGCCATCGCCAGAATGTTTGCCGCCGCGAAGGCCGTGTCCCACACGTCTCGTTCTCCCTACTCGTCGACCAGTATCGGAAGGCTATTCGCCGCACGACGGATGGCGTCATTATCATGCACGAACCTGCCCCGCGCTGCGCGTTTGGCGAGAGCGATTGCCCCCTTGGCGACGATTTCCGCCTTGATCCCGCGATACTGCCGGTACTTGCCGTGCATGAACAGATTGGCAAGCGGCGCGGCTGCTATGCCAAGTCGTTCAGCCGTACGCCGATCGTTTGCCCGCTGACCCACAAGCAGACCCGGCCGCAAAATGTCGAGACGCGGAAACCGCAGCCTGGTGAGTTCCCGCTCCGTTTCACCCTTGACCCGTAGATAAAGATTTTTCGAGGCAGGATCTGCGCCGACGGAGCTTAAGGCGACCAGCCGCTCCACCCCATTGGCAAGCGCAACCTTTGCTGTCTCCAGGACGAGTTCCTGATCGACAGAGCGAAAAGCGGCTTCGTTCTCTCCCGACTTCTTCCACGTCGTACCCAAGGCGCAAATGACCGCCTTCGGACGTAGCGCCTCGAAGACTTCCCCCCATTTCGACGGATCGGCCACGAAAAATTCAATGCGAATTCCGGGCGGGAGCTTCGCCTCGCGCCGTCCTATGGCTTGGAGCCTGATATCCTCCCGCCCAATGCATTCCTCCATCACCTTGCCTCCGATCAGACCGGTCGCACCGACGAGGCAGAGACGGAGCGCGTCAGACATTTGACAGTCCTTCCGGCGCACGACCATAGATGCGGCGACACTCGTTAATCGCAAAGCGGTCGGTCATGCCAGCAATGAAATCGGCAATATGGCGGCTCTTTGGCGGTTCGTCCGCAGGCAGGCGTGCCACCCAATCCGCTGGCATGGTCGCCGGATTCTGCTGATAGGCAACGAACAGCCGCGCCACGACATCTCGCGCCTTCTCGGCGGTCTGGATCTGCTCCGGATGATAATAGAGACGCTGGTACATGAACTTCTTCAGCCGCCGCTCCTCCATGGCGATCCCAGGGGAGAAACCGGCTAGTTGCCTGCCCGCGCTCCGAACCTGTCCGATACCGTCCATCCCCAGCACATTGGAGCGCGTGTGATCGATAACATCATTGACCATCAGGCCAATCTGGCTGCGGACGAGCTCCCGCAACTGGGTTTCTCGCGGGACGTTGGGAAAACGCTGTTCGACCCGGCGGAACTGATCGGCAAGAAACTCGATCTCCATCAGATCTTCGAGATCGAGGAAGCCCGCACGAAGTCCATCGTCGATGTCGTGATTGTCGTAGGCAATATCGTCGGCTACGGCGGCGACCTGCGCTTCCAGTGAGGGCCACTCGCCGAGCTCGAGACTATAGGCCGTATCGATCTCCGCCAAAGCCCAGTTCGGAGCGCCGACCGGGCCATTGTGCTTCGCCATGCCCTCGAGCGTTTCCCAAGTCAGATTGAGGCCGACATGAGCCGGATAGGGGCTCTCGATACGCGCCAGCGTGCGAAGCCCTTGCGCGTTGTGATCATAGCCGCCCGCATGCTCCATAGCCTGTTCCAGCGCCTTTTCTCCCGCATGTCCAAAGGGCGGGTGTCCAATATCATGGGCGAGGCAAAGCGCTTCGGTCAGGTCCTCGTCGAGCCCTAACTCGCGTGCGATGACGCGGCCGATCTGCGCGACCTCGATGCTGTGTGTAAGCCGCGTGCGATAATGGTCGCCGTCCGGTGCGATGAATACTTGAGTCTTCGATCGAAGGCGGCGGAAGGCGATCGAATGGATTATCCGGTCGCGGTCACGCTGGAATTCGCTTCGGGGTCCGCGCGCACCGTCGCGGTTTTCGGAGAATTCTCGTCCGCGCGAGTGCGCAGGATCGGCGGCGTAGGGAGCTCTATGCATGGAGCGCTGAGGCTTAGGTGAGCCAATTTGTCACGACAACGTGAACGAAACACGAACTCGGCTGCTTTTCGGCAAGCAGCACCATTCCATCGGGCAAAGAAAGGGCCGCGCGCTTTCGAGCGGCGCGGCCCATTCAGGAATGCGACCTCAACTGATCAGTTGATGCCGATGGTGTCCGGATTTCCATCCGGATCACCGTTTACGGTGCCGCCGCTCCGCGGTGTGCCTAGCAGCAAGAGACCGGCCATGTGCGGGCTGGCCATTGAAGTTCCCGACAGCGTGGCATAGCCGCCACCCTTGTAAGTCGAGAGGATTGATGAGCCTGGCTGCGCATAATCGACCGGCGGGTTGCCGTAGTT
>CAYPGL010000073.1:5809-7683 GCA_964410035.1 uncultured Qipengyuania sp.
TCGACCAGCCATCACCCTGCGCGAACGAACTGATGGTATAGATGTTCGGATGATTTGCGGAAGCAGGCGACTTGGTCGTCGCGCTGGTGCTTTCGTTGCCCGCTGCCAATGCGAATTCGAGTCCGCCCTGAGCAGCAGCGATAACCGCATCGTTCAGCGCCTGGCTGAATCCGCCGCCGAGTGACATGTTCGCCACGTCGTCCGAAGTGGCGATCGAAACGGCGTATTCGATCCCGGCGATAACGCCGCTGGTCGAACCTGAACCACGACGGTCGAGAACCTTGATCCCGACCACGGTAACGCCCGGAGCTACACCCACGACGCCAATGCCATTGCCTTTGATGGCGGCTATCGTGCCCGCTACGTGCGTGCCGTGACCGTTGCCGTCATCCGCATCCTTGTCGCGCGTGAAATTGGAGGCGAGGCTGACATCGACGTTGAGATCTGGATGATTGAAGTCGACTCCGCTGTCGATAACGAGCGCGCGGCCCGTAGCCCCCGCCAAACCGCCACCGACACGCGTGACCCCCCAAGGGGTAGTTTCGCTCGGCTGGCTTCCGCCGTCATCGCCGCCGCCACCAGGTCCCTTGCCCGGAGGCGGAGCATTGACGCTGTATACCTGGTCCTGTTCGCAATAAGCGATGCGCGGGTTGCTTGCCTGCATCTTGGCAACTGCCTGCGGAGCAGCATTCACCGCGAAACCGCGAATGGTACGCTCGTAAGTGAACTTTACATTTGCGCCCGCAGCACGGGCCGAACGATTGGCCTCTGCCTTGACCTGGCCTTTGCCGACCAGTCCAGGATTGAAAACGCAAACATACTGATTTTCGATTTTTTGCGCGGCGGCAGGTGTAGCCACAGCTGCGCCAGTAAGCGCAATTACGCTCGCAGTGGCGAGGCGACCCAAGTCGAATTTCATAATTCAGTCCCTTCCCGTGAGATTGAGGAAGGGCATGATGCCTCGCCGCTCCTGCAGGACAAGGCAGCGATGGTTAAATTGCCCCGAATATTCCGGGCACGTTACAAAAATGTCGCAAATCTACAAGTTAGGTTTCATTCCAAAATCCAATCGGCCGCTGCACGGCAATGGATATCGGTTGAATCGAAGACTGGCAGGACATTTGCATCGGTGTCGACCACCAGTTCCAGTTCCGTGCAGGCCAGCACGATTGCCTTCGCACCCTGCTTTTCCTTCATGGTAATAATTGTCTTGAGCGCACGCTCTGCATCGCGCGTCACCCGGCCAAGCATCAGTTCCTTGTAGATAATGCCATCCACCAGTTCGACTTCATTGGGATCAGGCGGCAGCAGGTCCACTCCATGCGCAACCAGCCGTTGCCGGTAGAAACTCTCCGTCATCACGAAGCGCGTGCCGAGCAGGGCTGCGCTCTGGCAATCCGCCTCTGCCATCGCCTTGCCAACTGCGTCGGCAATGTGGATCACGGGAATAGAAATCGCTTCGGCCACGCGGTCGTAGCTCTTGTGCATGGTGTTGGCTGCAATGACGATGCCTTCCGCTCCGGCAGCCTCGAGCTTGCGGGCACTCTCCACGAGAATCGCGGCTATGGTATCCCAGTCATCGGTGTTCTTGGCGCCGACGATGCGCGAATAGTCCAGGCTGTCGATCACCATGGGTGCGCTGGCCATGGGCTGCGCGCGCTTCTGCACCAGCTTGTTGATACGTTCGTAATAGGCGCGGGTAGAAATCCAGCTCATCCCGCCGATGAGACCCAATGTGCGCAAGAGTAGCGCTCCCTCTGTAACCGTTATGCCGCCCCTGCGCGGCCCATCATGATGCAGAAGTCACAACGGGCTCGGCGGATGGCGGTTCCTCGACAGGCAACTGCGGTGGAATCAGCGCGTCCGAAAGCCAG
>CAYPGL010000074.1:0-7671 GCA_964410035.1 uncultured Qipengyuania sp.
TCTCACGCAATCTCGCCGCGGCGCGCGAGGCCGGATTGCAGGTCGGCGCGGTCCACCTGTTCGATCCGTGCGAAACCGCGGACGGGCAATCGGCGAACTACGTCACCATCGTCCCGCGCGATTCCGACCTCCTGCCTCCCGCGATTCGGCTGTCCCGCACGACCGACGAGTGTTTCGAGAGCGTTTCCGAAGCGGCGGTACAGAGCGAGTTGCTGACGCTGGTCAACCAGATCGAATCGCATACCGAAGCCCCCGTCGTGCTCTCACCGAGCGAAGAATTCGAGGGCCGCTATCGCCCCGCGCGCCGCCTCGAACGCGCGCTCTGGCTGGATGGTGATATGCAGGAGCCCGATTATGGCGGACGGCCGTGGATGGTCTGGACCGCCAATTCGGCCTATCTCAGCGAAGCGGCGGAGAATCCCTTGCGCTGGCTGGTCGTGCGACCGTAGAGCCGCAATCATGACCGACGACGACCTGATTTCTGCCGCCCTCAAGGCCGCCGAAAATTCCTATTCCCCCTACTCGAATTTTGCCGTGGGCAGCGCTCTGCGCTTCGCCGACGGGAGCGTGGTGACCGGCACCAATATCGAAAACGCCAGCTATGGGCTCGCACTTTGCGCCGAAACGGTGGCGGTATCGAAGGCCATGGCGGACGGTATACGCGGCGGGCTGGAAGCAGTCGCGGTAACTGGTCCGGGCGACGAACCGATCACCCCCTGCGGCCGCTGCCGGCAGGTGCTCAACGAACTCGCGCAATTGGGCGGGACCGATCCCCTGATCCTGTGCGTGGGACCGCAAGAGGTGCGCCGGGTGAAGCTCAGCGAGCTCCTTCCGCTAGCATTCGGGCCTGCCAGTCTCGTATGATTGGCCGGCGCGCCGCCCTCGGCGGTCTGGCCGCGCTGTTGCTGGCGGCTCGCGCACCTTCGCTCGCTCAAGCCGCGTCGCGCCCCAAGTCGCGCCGCAAGCCGCGGCGCATCGCGCTGGGCGATACGGTGGGGCTCGTGGCTCCGGCCAGCGCGGTGAGCGACGAGGAGATAGCCTTCGCCCAGCATAATATCCGCGGTATGGGATTGGTGCCGGAACTCGGAGCAAATGTTAGGGCAAGCGACGGCTACCTCGCCGGAACGGACCGCCAGCGGGCGAGCGATCTCGAGGCGATGTTTGCCGACGAAAGCGTAAGTGCGATATTCGCCATTCGCGGCGGCTGGGGCGGGGCGCGGCTTCTGCAGATGCTGAATTGGGATCTGATCCGCGATAATCCGAAACTTCTCATCGGTTACAGCGATGTTACCTCGCTCCACCTCGCGATTGAGGCAAAGGCCGGTTTCCCCACCCTCCATGCACCCAATGCGGGCAGCCCTTGGCCCAAAGCAAGCTGGGAAAGCCTGTGGCGGCTGGCCTTCACGGGCGAGACGCCGGTCCTGAGCACCGAAATCGAACTTGCACAGGGGCCTCAGGGAAGAACAATCCGAGAGGGCAAGGCGCGCGGCAAATTGCTGGGCGGCAATCTAACCGTTCTCTCGACGATGATGGGATCGAGCTACGTTCCCGATTTTGACGGAGCGATCCTGTTCCTCGAGGACGTGAACGAGGAAGAATACCGGATCGACCGGATGTTCCAGCAACTCTCGCTGGCAGGCGTGCTGGGGCAGCTGTCGGGCATGGTTTTCGGACGGTGCCGCAGCTGTGCCAACTCCGATCCGGACTACGCCGGCCAGACGCTCGACCAATTGCTCACCGCCTATCTGGAACCGCTCGGCATTCCTGCGTTTGCAGGCGCGAACATCGGCCATCATCGCGGACAATTGAGCCTGCCCCATGGCGGGATGGTGGAAATCGATGCCGATGCGCGCACGATCGCCCTCCTGGAGCCGATCGTGCGCTGAGTTCGCCGGGCGCGGCTCAGATGCCGCGCTCGTCCATCCATTCGACCAGTGAAGCAAGGCAGTCGCGGGCCAGCATCTTGCAGCGTTCCGGGCTCCAGCCCTGTTCGGGCTCGGGATCTGCCTTGTTGTCCTTGTAGGGCATTTCCAAGGTCATCGCGGTCGCGCCGAAGCGCTCGGCGACCTGGTTGGTGCTCATCGCCAGATTGGCCTTGCCCGGGGCGGCTTTGGTATAGCCGAACTCGGTCTGGAAATCGGGCGTACGGCGGTCGAGGATGCGTTCATAGCTGTAATAACGCTCGCCATGCTCCTCGGTCCAGGACGGGATGCCTTCGTAGCCGGCAAGGAAACTGACCGGGATCGCTTCGTCACCGTGAACGTCCATGGCGAAATCCACGCCGGTCTTATCCATGTAGTTGCGGATGGCGAGCACTTCCGGGCTGCGTTCGGCACTGGGGTTTTCCCACTCGCGGTTAAGGTTTGCGCCCGCCGCGTTGACGCGCAGGTTCCCTCGTTTCGAACCGTCAGGGTTGCAGTTGGGCACGATATGCAGGCGGCACCGCTGGCGCAGTTTGCGTCCCACGCTGTCGGATGGATCGGTGAGCACTTCCAAGGCGCCTTCCATCCACCACTCGGCCTGCGTTTCGCCTGGGTGCTGGCGGGCGTAGAGCCACACGTTGAAACTGCCATCGCCCATCTCGAGGCAATCGATCGGCTGGCCGTCCAGCGTTTTGCCGAGGTGAGTATGGGTCACCCCTTCCGAAGCCGCGGCCTCGGCGACGAGATCGTGATGGCGCTCCATCGAATAAGGGGCGAAATAGGCGAAATAGGCGATATCGCTGGCGGGCGTATAGCGGATCGTCAGCGTTCCGCCTTCTTCGCTTTCGTCGTAGCTCGAAGCGGCTCGGCCCCAATAGTCGCGGTCTTCGGATACGCAGGCGTCATAGTCCGGCCAGCCGCCGGGATAGGCGCTGTTCGAAAGCTGGGTGATCTTGAGCACGAGTTCGCGGCCCGCAGCGCCCGAGACGCGGAAATGAAACCACTGCTTGAACTCGCTATTCGTATCCCGGGGAATTGCCAGACGGGCGGTTGCGCCTTCTACCGACAGGACTTCGATATTGCCGCTGTCGAAAGCTGCATCGATCCGGATATCACTCACTCGGGAACCTCAATTTCTACTGTTTCGCCATTATTGCCGGGAAATTCGCTGAACAGCGCGGCGGCGACCGTCTGGGCGTTCGCCTGCGATTGCGCAAGGGGCGAGTTTTCCGCAACGCGGAAGTCTGCGCGGCCTTCCCAAAGGTTCTGCGAACTTGCCGAATCGCGGATCGTCACGCCGAGCTGCGTGCCCACCTTGTCGCGCTCTCCCCCGCCCAGATTGATGCCGAGACCGAGCCCGACGCCGGAACCATATGTTCCTGTACTACCGCCCACTCCCACGCTCACAGGGGATCGGCGACCCTCGGCGGTCATGAGATATCGTTCGAGCGATACGGCCGCAATCTGGGAGGCGGAGGCGCGATCCGTCTCCGTATAGCCGAGACGACGGAGTTCATCGGCCACCGCAGACTTATAGGGCGCAGCCGAAAGGCTGTCGCCATCCATGCCGGGCGCGCTGTCTACGAATATGGTGCCTTGTCCCAGCTGGGCAGTGGCTTCGGGTGCAACGAAGCGCGTCACCTCCACCGGCCCTGGCGTGGTCGAACAGGCCGAAAGCGTGACGGCGGCCAGAGTTGCAGCGATTGCTGATTTGATTGTCATCTTGCGACCTTTCATGTGGCAGAGACTGTCTCACTCCAACGCTCGGCCCGCGACATGGCTCCGCCGGCCTTCCCCGATACCTGAGCGATTGCCCTTGCCGGAAGGTGTGCTAGGCGCATGGTCATGGATCGTGATGCGAAAGTACCCGTGCTCGTCACGGGAGGGGCAGGCTATATCGGCAGCCACGCGGTGCTTGCCCTGAAGGATGCGGGCTGGCCCGTTGCGGTAATAGATAATCTCTCTACCGGCTTCGCATTCGCGGTGCCGGATAGCGTTCCTTTCTACGAGGGTGACATTTCTGACGGGATCCTGCTCGAACAGATTTTTCTCGAGCAGGGCACAAAGGCTATCATGCATTTCGCCGGCTCGATCATCGTCCCCGAATCGGTCGAACAGCCGCTGAAATATTACGAGAACAACACGGTCAAAAGCCGCGCGCTGATCGAAGCCGCCGTGGCCGGCAGCGTGGAGCATTTCATTTTCTCCTCGACCGCTGCGACCTATGGGATCCCGGAAACCTCGCCGATTGCGGAGGATGCGCCGAAACAGCCCATCAATCCCTATGGCTGGTCGAAGCTGATGACCGAACAGATGCTCGCCGATGCGAGCGTGGCCCATGGTTTCAACTTCTGCGCGCTCCGCTATTTCAACGTGGCGGGTGCCGATCCGCAGGGGCGGAGCGGCCAGTCCACTGCAGGTGCCACCCACCTGATCAAGGTCGCTTGCGAGGCTGCATCGGGCAAGCGGGACGGCGTTTCGGTTTTCGGCACGGATTACGACACGCCCGATGGGACGGGGGTGCGCGATTACATCCACGTCAGCGATCTTGCCGACGCCCATGTGCTTGCGATGGAGGCGCTGATCGCAGCGCCGGACCGCTCGCTCACCATGAATTGCGGATACGGGCGGGGCTTTTCCGTCCTCGAAGTCCTCGACGGGGTCGACCGGGTGACGAACACCCATATCGAGCGCCGGATGGAGGCAAGGCGCGCCGGCGATCCGGCCGAACTGGTTTCCGATCCCGGCCGCATTCGCACGATGTTGCCATGGCAGCCGAAGCACGACGATCTTGGCGAAATCATCACCCACGCGCTTCAATGGGAACGCAAGCTCTCCGAAATTCGTGGAAAAGCTTGACCAGAATCGCCTCCGCCGTTAACGGGCGCGCTTGAAATTGGCGCGTCGGGGACCAATCTCCGGCGCGTATTTATTTGCAGAGAGAAACGATGAAGATCCGCAACAGCCTCAAGTCGCTCAAGAGCCGTCACCGCGATTGCCGCGTGATCCGTCGTCGCGGCCGCACTTACGTCATCAACAAGACCAACCGTCGCTTCAAGGCCCGCCAGGGCTAAGCTTCGGCTGCGCGGGAATTCACCCCGCGACTTGCACCGACCGGCCCGGCTCCGAAGGGAGTGCGGGCCGTTCGCATTTGGGGAACCAGCGTTATGAACGGACAGCCGGTCGACGCCGTCGTCTTCGACGTCGGGCGCGTGCTTTATCGATGGGACATGCGCCTGCTGTTCGAGAAGATGACCGGCGATGCCGCACGGCTTGAGAAGATTCTCGGCGAAGTGGTCACCGAGGAATGGCACTATCTCCACGATTCCGGACAGCCCCTGACAAAGCTGGTCCTTGAACGGATTGCCCGGTTTCCGGATTTCTCTGCCGAAATTCACGCCTATGCGACAAGGTTCAACGAAACCATTCCGGGACCTGTCGAGGGCAGTCATGAATTGGTCGAACGGCTGGACAAACGCGGCGTACCCCTCTTCGCAATCACCAATTTCGCAGATGCCTTCTGGGCCGGGTTTCGCCCGCAGCATGCGATTTTCGATCGCTTTAGCGAGATCGTGGTGTCCGGGGTCGAGCGGATTGCAAAGCCCGACCCGGCAATCTTCGCGCTGTCGGCGGACCGTTTCGGCTACGCGCCGGAAGCGATGCTCTTCATCGACGACAATCCTGACAATATCGCCGCCGCCAGGGATTGCGGATGGCAGGTGCATCACTTCGCCGATGCGGAATTGCTCGAATCCGATCTGGAGGAACGCGGGCTCATCTGACGAAAAAGCCCCGGCGGTTGACGCCGGGGCCTGAAGATCCACCCTGATGGAGAGGGGGTGGGGAGGGATCGTGACGGTTCAGCCGTTGCACTTCGCCAGCTTGTCGGCTTCGAGCGCTTCGCCCTTGGCTGTGAAGGCGACCACATCGCCAGCATCGCGCTGAAGTTCGCGGCATACGCGCAGGGGACGCGAGGTGCCCTTGGGCGCGACGCAGGTCGTACCCTGGCAAGTCCAGGCGACGCCTCCGGCAATTACGGTGCGTTCGGTCGCCGGTTGCGAGAGTTCGGCAGTGTAGAAGGGGGCGCTGTCACGCGCTTCTGCTGAACTCGGCGCGATCAGGGCGCCCAAGCCCGCGGCAGTATAGAGAATGGCGGCGCCGAAGACGCCGAGCTTGGCGGAGGGAGAATTGGAGAGGGTCATGTCGAAACCTTTCGATAAATGCATTTTTGACAACAGCAATTGCGAAAACGGCAACTAAGTTGCGATTTGCAACTGGTTGAGAATCGCTACCTATGCCTATAGGTTTTGATATGCAACTCGTTTTTTCTAAATGTTTGGCCTCAGCGGATTTTGCGCTAGACAGGTTGCTGGAAGAGGACTGATTTCTATGGGCGATATCCGCGAACCGTTGCGCGAACTGACCGAATGCGGCTTGCCGCAGGCGCTTGAAGTGATGGGCGAACGCTGGAGTTTCATGATCCTGCGCGCCAGCTTCAACGGCCTCCACCATTTCGAGGAATTCCTCAGCGAACTGGGTATCGCTCGCAATATCCTCTCGAACCGCCTCGCCAAACTGGTCGAGCATGGAATTCTCAAGCGCGATCCCTGTCCCGACGATCGCCGCAAGATCGAATATCGCCTGACTGAAAAGGGCTTCGATCTGCTGCCCGCCATGGTTGCGCTGCGCCAGTGGGGTCAAAAATACGGAGCCGAAGTGATCGAAAACCCCGTGCTCGTGGATGAACGTGACCGCCTTCCTATCGGACCCACCTCCATCCTGAGCCATGACGGGCGGATCTTGGGGCCGCAGGATCTCCATCTGGTGGAACGCGCGAATCTCGGCATACGCGCCGATGGAACAAAGGCTTCTCAGAGTGCGGAACTGGATCGAGGATCGGTGGTCGATCTGGCCGCCAGCCGCCGCAAGCGCGACGCAGCCTGAGCGACGAACCCGAATACGCTCCCGATCGGCACTATATCATTGTGCGCGGCAGGCTCTGGCGCGCAAGCAATCCCGCCCTTTCCAAAGACTCCGCGGATCGCTGGTAGCGGAATTGATGGACACGCGCCGTGCCATCGGCACCGCGAAGCGTCAGGAAGCCCCGGAGCGGAGAAATCAGCACGCGCCCGTGTGCACGAAGCGAAGGTATCGCTCGGTGAACGAGGTCCGGTCTGGTGAGGCGATGGCGCTCCCGATTACAATCGCCACTTGGTCGAAAATACGCCGTCCGTCTCGAGCGACGAAGGCTGAGTGGGCTGACCCGCAAACTAAGTGCTAGCGACGCTGAAGCCCAATCCGGCGTCGTGACGTCAAACGCTGCTTTTCCGAGTGACGTCATCGTTAAAACCATCGCAACACCTTTCTGGCATACCTTGGCGGGAATCGGGGCACATGCCCGTTTGAGCCGGACAAAAACGTGATCGAAATCGAAGTTCAGAACGAAACTCACCAGACGCAATTTCGCATCAAGGCGATGGCTGTGCCGCGCATTGGCGAAGGCCTGCGCCTGAAGGAACCCGACGGAACCTGGGCGAGCTATGACGTACTGGACGTGTGGTATCAGCAGGCCGACTTCGGGGAGATTTGGGTACCTTACCTCCATGTGCGCACGACGCCTGGCGATGCCGCCGCTATGGAAACGCCCACCGCGGGAGCGACGCAAATGCCTGACCAGGCGATGCCGATCGCCGACTTCCTCGCCAAGTTCGAAGGCGACCACGAACACGAGACGGTCAAGCTGAACCTC
>CAYPGL010000075.1:0-7626 GCA_964410035.1 uncultured Qipengyuania sp.
GAACTGCCAGCAATCGCCGAACAGTCCATCGGAACCGATCGGGAGCGGCGAAGACGCATCGTCCAACTGGTTGCCCCCTGCCGGATTGTGCGCCGCCAGCTTGCCCTCCTGCCCGCGAGCAATAGCTTCCCATTCAAATTCCGTCGGCAGTCGCTCGCCTGCCCATGTCGCGAAAGCATCTGCTTCGTAATAGGAAATATGGGAGGCCGGCGCCTCGGGATCGCGGTCCTGCCATCCACTATGCGTGAAATGCTGCTGCTCGCGCCAATAGGCAGGCGCCCGGACCTTGTTTTCCTGCACCCAAGTCCAGCCGTCCGACAGCCACAAGGCCGCCGTTTTATAGCCGCCATCGGCAATAAATTCCGCCCATTCACCGTTGGTGACGAGGCGCGATGAAAGCGCGAAGGGTTCCAGCAAAGTACGATGCGCCGGACCTTCGTTGTCGAAAGCGAAACCAGCCGATTGGTGCCCGATCCGGGCGATGCCGCCGGGATGTTCGTACCAGTCGCTCGTCTGCCGTCGCGCCTCCGGAACTGGCGTGTCCCACATGGCGGGGCCGAGCGGATTCTGGAAGAGCGCATGCTTGATGTCGGTCAGCAGCAGTTCCTGATGCTGCTGCTCGTGCGCAAAGCCCAGTTCGATCAGCGGGCGCAGTTCTTCACGATCCAGAAGCGGCTGCATGGCCTCGTCCACATGAGCGCGCCAAGTAAGGACGTCCTGCAGCGTCGGACGCGATAACATCCCGCGGGAAAAGCGCGCGATCCGCTCACCTTCCGCTTCGTAATAGGAGTTGAAGACGAAGGGCCAATCGTCGTCATAGAGTTGGTAATCGTCGCCATGGTCACGCAGGAGAAAGGTTTCCCAGAACCATGTTACGTGGGCCAGATGCCATTTGGCCGGGGAAGCATCCTCCATCGACTGCAGCGTGGCGTCGGCCTCGGATAAAGGTTCCACCAGTGCCTCGCTCAGGGCACGTACCCTGGCGTATTTTTCCGGAAGATCCCCTGCTACTGCGGGACGGTTGGCCTGAACGCCAGGCATAGCCCTGCTCTCCTTTGCAATTGCCGGAAGCGACAACCGGCAAGCATCATGGCGCATTTAAATCTCGGTTTAAAGGCCGCTATTCAACTCGACCAGCAGTACGCCTGGATTGAACCAGGCCAATCCAGAAGAAGCTGCAAGCTTTCGAACCAGACGGACCAAACGCCAAGAAGTTCCGACGCCTCGAGCTCTGCGCAAGCGCGGAAACCGATTACGCAAAACTAGGCAGCGTTCGCCTGCTGATGCGCGTGCTCGGCATTGAGAGTTTCCGCGATTAGAAATGCAAGTTCAAGCGATTGCGCGGCGTTTAGACGGGGATCGCAATGGGTATGATAGCGATCCTTGAGCGCTTCGTCCGTGATGGCGACGGCACCGCCAACACATTCGGTCACGTCCTGCCCAGTCATCTCGACATGGATACCGCCAGGGTGAGTGCCTTCGGCGCGGTGTACGGCGAAGAAGCCCTTCACTTCAGTCAGGATGCGGTCGAATGGACGGGTCTTGTAGCCGCTTTCCGATTTGACGACATTGCCATGCATCGGATCGCAGCTCCACACAACCGGGTGACCTTCCGCCTTCACTGCACGCACAAGGCGCGGAAGACTTTCTTCGACCTTATCGTGTCCGAAGCGGCTGATTAGCGTGATGCGCCCAGGCTCGCGCGCTGGATTGAGCGTATCGAGGAGGCGCAGCATGGCGTCCGTTTCCAGGCTCGGACCGCATTTCATGCCAATCGGATTTCCGATGCCGCGAGCGAATTCCACGTGCGCACTGCCATCGAAGCGGGTGCGATCGCCGATCCAGACCATGTGGGCGCTGGTATCGTACCAGGCGCCGGTCAGGCTGTCCCGGCGGGTCATGGCCTGTTCGTATGGCAGCAACAGCGCCTCGTGGCTGGTGTAGAAGCTGGTCCCCTGCAACTGCGGCACCGTTGCAGGATCAATGCCGCAGGCTTCCATGAAGTCGAGCGATTCCCCGATCCGGTCGGCCACGTCGGAGAACTTGTCTGCCCAGGGGCTGCGTCCCATGAAATCCAGCGTCCACTGGTGGACCTGCCGCAAATTGGCATAGCCGCCACCCGCAAAGGCGCGCAGCAGGTTCAGCGTGGCCGAGGCCTGAAAATAGGCGCGGACCATGCGCTGCGGATCGTTGGTCCGGCTCGCCGCATCGAATTCGATACCGTTGACATTATCGCCGAAATAGCTCGGCAGGGTGACCTCGCCCTGGGTTTCGAAATCGGAACTACGCGGCTTGGCAAACTGTCCTGCCATACGGCCGACCTTCACCACGGGCTTCTTGCTGGCGAATGTCATCACCACCGCCATTTGCAGAAGCAGGCGAAAGGTATCGCGAATGTTGTTCGGATGAAATTCCGCAAAGCTTTCTGCGCAATCGCCGCCCTGTAACAGAAACGCATTCCCTTGCGCCACTTCTGCCAGATCGTCCTTCAGCGCACGCGCTTCGCCGGCGAAGACAAGCGGAGGATGGCTGGCAAGCGCCTGCGTGGCCTCGTTCAGGGCTGCAGCGTCTTCATAGCGCGGCAGGTGCTTCGCTTCGAAGCTCTGCCAGCTATCGGGTGCCCATTCGCGTGCCATCATTCATCCAGTAACTGCCTAATTGGCCTGAAACCCAAGCCGACGCGCCCTTTTCGCGCAAGCAGCATAAACTTGGCCAGCGCAAAAGAGCGATTGCGCTAATCGACTCAACGGCCGCTTTGAGCTGTGACGCTTGCTTTCGCAGCGGCGGTCGCAAGCTGTTCGCCTTCGGGGATTACGGCCATGCGCCACCCGTCAGCACTTCCGAAATATTCGCGCGCCAGTGCCAACATCGCTTCGGGCGTGGTCTGGGAATAATCGTTGATCAGGCCCCGAAGCGCCTGCATCCGACGCGGGTCCTGCGTCGAACCCTCGAGCTCGAGCAGGTAGAAGTAATTTCCGCTAGAAATCCGCTCGTAGTAATTGCGCAGCGGTTCCGTTGCTCGCGCAAGTTCATCCGGTGTGGGCGGTGTCTGGGTCAGTTCACTAGCAATCCTGTCGGCCTCGGCAAAGAATACCGGAACGTCCTTGGGTTGGAGCTGTGCGAAGCCGGTGATCGAACCGCCGCTATCGACATCGGTCGGCCAGTCGAGCCGGACCGAGGGGGAATAGCTCGCCCCCGCCTTCTCGCGCATCGCGTCGAGGAGGCGATTGCTGAAAACCTCGGTCAGGATTGCCAGCTGCCGCGATTTGCGGATTTCGTCCATGCCTCCACCTGTAGGCCAGGAAATGACCGCCGCAGCCTGGTTCGCCTCGCCCTTGTGGTAGCGCACGACCGTTTCCCCCGCCGGTGCGATCTCGATCGCTCGATCAAGCACGGCAGGCGCGATCGGCTGGCGGTCGGGCAGAGCGCCGAAGGTCCGGGAAAGCGTCTGCACCGCCCCCTCGCGATCGAAGTCCCCGAAGATCAGCACCTCTACGGGTCCCTGAGCGAGGATTGGCTCCCACACTTCGCGGAAACCCTCGACCGAGGTGTTCTCCAGCTCTTGCGGCGAAGCCGTTCGGAAAATCGGGTTCTCGTCGTAGATGTAATATTCGAGATCGCGGTTCAACACGCCGCCCGGGCTGGAGGCGTAGCTCTCATAGGCGAGCCGTGCCGCCGCCTTCGCGCGGATGACGGGATTGGGGTCCCAGCGCGGCATTCCGAGCTTAGCTGCAAAGAGATAAAGCTGGTCGGCCAAGTCCTGGCGCCGCGTCTGTGCGCCGAAGGTAAAGGTGCCTTCCTCGATTCCGAATTCGAAGCCCATCTTGCGACCGGTTGAAATGCGGTCGAGTTCTTCTTGACCGAGCTCACCGAGCCCCGACTGGATCAGAGCTGACTGCCCAATATCGATATAGGGTGCATCCTCGGCGTCGAAGGCACGCAGCCCGGCACCGAAACGAACCTTCACCGCCACGCGTCCCGGCTCGTGCGTATTCGCCATCAACAGCGCCGTTACGCCGTTGGCAAATTCGACACGCTCGACATCGCCGATCCCATGCGGCTCGCGCGCAACCACCTCGCCGGGCATGCCGATCGGTGGCAGTTCATCGAAGCTGAAGCTCTGTGCAGCCAAACGCGCATCATCGGCAGCAACGACGGGTTCGAGAAGCGCAGTCTTGAGAGCTGCCTCGCTCACATCGGAAACCTCTGGCGTGACATAGGTTGCACGAATGACCTCGCCATCGAACAGTTCGCGTGTTTCTTCGAGCACGGTCTGCGGCGTCGCCTTTGCCTTCATCGAATTGAAGACCATCAGGAAAGTCTCGGGCGCGGCAATGGCCTCGCGAATATCGACCGCGTTGACCAGATCGTCGGCATAGTTCGACCCCGCCAGAACCGAACGCTGTTCGACCATATTCGCATAGCCGACTTCCATTTCTGCCAGCTCGCGATCCATCTCCTCCTGCGTCGGGGGATTAGCCAACGCATCGGCGATAACCGCACGAACATCCGCCAGCGCAGCTTGCCAGTCTTCCGTGAGCGGAGCGAATTGCACGAGCGTCGCATGGGTCGAGCGGCTGATCTTGGACTCGCTGGCCTGCGCATAGAGATAACTGCCGCCGGCACGTGCACGCGCTTCCAGGCGGCGATTGATCAGCGAAAGTGCAAGCTGCTCTTGGAGACGCCCCTCATTATAGACGACGGTATCGTCGACCTGCCGCCAAGGGCGGAAATAGCCATAGGTGAAGCTTCGCGGCAGCGTCGGTTCGACAATTACCGCAACCTCGCCCACCGGGTTGGCGGGATCTGCATTGGCAGGAGCGACCGGGTCCCCGAACTCGGGCGCTTCGGCAGGAGTGCCGGCCACCTCCCAATCGGAGAAATATTTCTCCACCATCGACGCAAAGAGCAGCGGATCGAGATCACCAACCACGGAAATTACCGTGTTTTCTGGGCGATACCAGCGGTTGTAGAATTCGCTGACCGACTGACCACTGGCGGAATTCAGGCTGTCTTCAGTCCCTATAGTGATGCGCTCTGCAAGTCGCTGGCCTGCGAACAGGGTCTGCAGGGACCGCTCGCTCACCCGTTCGCCGACACCGCCACGCTCCCGCTTCTCGGCGAGAACGATCGGGACCTCAGCCCGAACATTTGCCTCCGAAATCACAGGCTCGCGGATCATGCCGGAAATAAGCCTCATGCTCTCGTCCAGCTTCTGCGCGTTTACATCGGGCAGATCGAGCTTGTAGACCGTATGCGTCGGGCTGGTTTCGGCATTGGTGTCGCTGCCGAATGTTGCTCCCAACCGCTGCCATGTCGGAATCGCTTCGGCAGGACCCAGATACTTGCTTTCGCGGAACAGCAAGTGCTCCAGCAAGTGGGCATAACCCAACTCGTCGTCTCGTTCGTAAAGCGATCCTGCATCGATACGAACGCGGATCGAGACCTGGCCCGGTGGGACGCCGTTCTCGCGCACGCCATAGCGAATGCCGTTATCAAGCTCGCCGAACAGCCATTCCTCATCCTGAGGGACGTCGCTGTTCTCGTAGATCCAGGGAATTTCCGTCTGGGCCTGCAGCGATACCGGCCGCTCGATTTCCTGAGCGGGAAGCGTCTGCGGGACAAGCAGCAGAAGAGGAAAGACAAACGCGAAACGCCTAACGGCGCGCAAGGTATCAGTCATGACGCGGCATATAGGCGCCGGGGTTCTGAAGCGCCAGTGAATGAAAGGAAAAGCATCGACTGGCGGACCAACTATGGCTTGTCCCGCCCTACCCTCGCTCCTACATCTCGGTCATGTTCATCGAAACCGAAACCACGCCCAATCCGGCCAGTCTCAAGTTCCTGCCCGGACGTCCCGTCATGAGCCAGGGTACCCGCGAATTCGCCACGCCCGAAGCGGCCGAGGCCAGCCCGTTGGCGCAGGCCATTTTCGATACCGGTGAGGTCGTCAACGTATTCTTCGGCGGCGATTTCATTTCCGTCACGGCAGCGCCGGGCGTCAACTGGTCGGACCTGAAGCCTCAGGTCCTGTCGATCCTGCTCGATCATTTCGTTTCCCAAGCACCGCTTTTCGCGCCTGGAACCGCTGGAGGCATCTCCGTGCCAGCCGAAGATGATGCGCTGCTGGTCGAGGAAAACGAGGCCGATGCCGACATCGTCTCGCAGATCAACGAACTTCTCGAGACGCGCGTTCGTCCGGCTGTCGCGGGTGACGGCGGAGATATCCAGTATCGCGGATTCAAGGACGGGGTCGTTTATCTTCAGATGCAGGGTGCATGCTCTGGATGCCCGTCATCTACTGCAACACTGAAGCATGGGATCGAAGGCCTGCTGAAACATTACGTCCCCGAGGTCGTTGAAGTCCGCGCAGCCTGACTGTTTCGCGAACCTAAACTCCAAGGATCTTCATGACCCAGCAATTCCACGACAATCACCTGTCGGCCAACGCACTCGACCAGATTTTCCGTGAAGCGCGCAGCTATAACGGATGGCACGACAAGGCCGTGAGCGAAGACCAAATCCATCAGATTTACGAGCTGATGAAGATGGGACCGACGTCGGCCAATATGCAGCCGGCACGTCTTGTATGGTGCAAATCGCAGGAATCGCGCGACCAGCTCGCCGAATTCGCTTCGGACGCGAACAAGAAGAAAATCAGGACGGCACCGGTCGTGGCGATCATTGGTTACGACATCGATTTTCATGAAGAATTGCCCTGGCTGTTCCCCCATACCGATGCCAAAAGCTGGTTCGAAGGGGACGAAGAAGGCCGCAAGGTAGGTGCGGCGCGCAATTCCGCGCTGCAAGGCGCTTATCTGATGATTGCCGCGCGCGCGCTGGGCCTCGATTGCGGCCCGATGTCGGGCGTCGATCTCGACAAGATTACGGATCATTTCTTCGCCGACCAGCCGCGTCACAGGGCGGATTGGGTCTGCGCGATCGGCTATGGAAACAAGGAAACCATCTTCGATCGCAGCCCTCGTCCCGATTTCGACAAGTTCAATCGCGTAGACTGACTTGAAGCGCGTCGCCGCCTGATGCAGGGCACTGGGATGCGCACGCTTGCTATAGAAACTGCCGGCGAGGCATGCTCGGTCGCCCTGTTCGGGGACGGCGAACTGCTCGGCCATGGTCACGAAACGATCGGCCGCGGGCATGCAGAGCGACTGGTCCCGATGATCGGCCGGCTTCCGGACAAGGGGAGAGCGCAGGAAATCCTCGTTTCGCTCGGACCAGGTAGCTTCACCGGCGTGAGGATCGGGCTTGCTGCGGCGCGTGCGCTCGGCCTGGCCTGGGGGGCGGTGGTCCGAGGCTATCCCACTCTTGCGCTGGTTGCTGCGATCGCGCGCGGCGAAGGCTCAGATAAGGTGGGGGTATGTATGAACGGGGGCCACGGCGAATGGTTCGTGCAATCCTTCGATGCAGATGGTCGACCCGCGGGAGCGTTATCCTCTCTGCCCCCAGCCGAAGCAATCATCACCCTTTCCGAGAATGTGATTGCGGGCAATCGCGCGGTCCAATTCGCCGAAGTGGCCGATGCGAACGTCATCGCTCTCGACCTTCTGGCTGACGCGCGCCATGCACTTTCAATACCGCGCGACTTGCTGACCGATACTCTTTCCC
>CAYPGL010000076.1:0-5103 GCA_964410035.1 uncultured Qipengyuania sp.
CGGCTGTGCGAGGAGGTGCATCTCAACCTCGCCTATCGCTGGTTCTGCCGGCTCGATCTCGAGGGGTCGGTGCCCGATCACTCCACCTTCTCCAAGAACCGGCACGGCCGGTTCCGCGACAGCTACCATTTTTGTGTGGCGATGTCCTGCAGCTTCCTTTTTTCGCAAACTTTGGCCGTCACTCTTGCCGAAGGCGCGGTTTCGCCTAATTCGTCGGTGATGAAAGCTATGAAGCCTGACCACATCACGATCCTTGTAAGGTCGATTGATCGTAGCATGCCCTACTACGACGCGCTCTTGCCGCTGCTCGGCTTCAAGAAAGGCAAACCCCATATTTGGACCGATGGTGATGGTTTCTTCCTCCAGTTTCTAGAGGCCCATGCGGACACTGCACCCTATGAGCGTTATGCAGCGGGAATGAACCATCTCGGCTTTGGAGCACCGAACTCCGAAGTGGTCGAATATGTGCGTCGAAAGATGGCTGATGCAGGTTTCGACGTGCCTGAAATTCAACGCATGAAAGGCGCTACCGCGCTCTTCATGAAAGACCCTGACGGCATTCGCTTCGAGATTACGCACTATCCACCGGGCGTAGCCGTCGTGGGTTAGGTCAGTGCCTCTCTGACAATGAAGTAGAGCGGCGAATTACATTCCGCGTGTCGGGGGTTCTAGTCCCTCTTCGGCTACCAAAACTTCCATGACCTGATTGAAGTCCGGGCCGCTCGACAGGGGTGAGTGGCGTTGGTCGATTACGCGTTGCTTGGTCGGGAAGCTGGGCTAGGTCCGTCTCATGATACGGATTCTGCTCGCTCTCGTAGTGATGTGCACCTCGGTTTGCGCTCAGGCTCAGGACCTCGTCGTCCGCGGCGACCGCCTTTTCCTCCCGATCGAGGTTCAGGGAGCCGAAGCGATCGCCTTGCTCGACAGCGGGGCGGAGCTGACGATTCTCAACCAGCCGTTTGCCGATGGTATCGGGCTGGGCGGAGGAGAGGAGGTAGAAGCCCGTGGAACCGGCGCAGCAACGACCACCGCCAGACTGGTCGAAGGCGTCGCGGTCAGCGCGCTCGGTCGCAGGATTGATCTCCCCGTCGTGGCGGTTATGGATCTGTCGGACATCGAGCGTCGCTTGGTGGGCTCTGCCGTGCCCGTTATTCTTGGACGCGAGTTCTTCGATCAGGGGCGACTATCGATCGACATAGAGGGCGGCACGATCGATTGGCTCGCAAACGCGGACGCGATCGACGCTGAACCGCTGCAACTCGAGACCGCGCACGGTATCGAGACGATACCGGTGACGTTTGGCGAGAGCACTGTGGTTCGGGCCGATTTCGACCTTGGCAATGGAACCGGGCTCCTTGTGTCGCCGGCGCTTGTTCGCGAGCTCGGTCTGGAGCCGGTGGGAGTCGAACCCGGAGGAGGTATAGGTGGGCACGTGGGGCGCCTTGTGGTTCGCGTCCCTGAGCTGACCATTGCCGGTATGACCTTCCATAATATGAGAGCTCACGTTTCCGACAATTTGCAGGTCGCGGCAAATGTCGGGGTGGGCCTCCTTCGCAATTTCCTGATCGTCACAGACTTCCCCAACCGAAAGGTCTGGTTGCGTGAAAGAGAGAGGACCGATGGGCGCCCCGTCGACGTCATGGTCGTCGCTACGATGCACCAGGGCCATGCCGACAATCCCCGCTACTCTTACGATGATCTCTATTCCCTGGTTGAGGCTTTTGATCCGGACCTTCTGGGCACGGAAATAAGGGCAAAGGATCTGGATCGGAGCGATGACTATCTTGCGCGGAATTATCCGATCGAAATGCGCGAACTTGCCCGACGTTATTCTGGTCGGGTAGTCGGCATAGACTGGTTGGGCGAAGAGCTAGAAGGGCGCCCCGTGCCCGAGAACTACTGGCGTGACCAAAGCGCGGTTATGCGCCTTCAGCGCCAGCTTGCGCAAAACGATGCGATGTCCTCACCTCAAGTTGAGGCCGCCAAGACGCGCCAAATGGAGGTTCTGGACAACGCAACGTCTGTTTCTTTGAACGATGGCCGATATGACCTCGCCAGCGCGAAGTATTACGCCGCGTTGGCAGAACATTTGGCCAGCACACCGTTCGCGCAGTTAAGCGAATTCTATGCGGAGCGGGACAGACGGATTGCCGGGAACGCCGCCGCGGCCGTGGCCCAATTTCGAGCCAAACGACCGAGCGGCGGTCGCATTGTCTTCGTCGTCGGTGCTGATCACCGCGGGCCGGTTTCGGAGGCGCTAGCGCAAACATTTGCAGATGAAATTCGGCTCGTTCCAGTTTCCTAAACGGGACATGGGGTGCCCGCCTGCTTACTAGCAGGCGGCACCTCAAAACCTGACCGGGGCAGGGTCAAGCCCGCCTCCGCCACCAATTCCGGTCAGCTACGCCAAACAAGCGTCGAAGAATTCGTCGATCTCCTTGTCTCCACTTCGGGACGGGATCGCAATGGTTTCGTCGCCATAAAAAACCTCTAGCATGTTGCCATCGCGAAATGCTTTCATTGCAGGACCGTCGGGACCGGTTTGAGCTTCAATTGTAGTTCCAAGCTGCGTATCGCGTGTCTCAACGGTTAGCCGCTCTTCGACATCGCCGGACACCAGCGTTAGCGTTCTTGAACGTGGAGCGACGATCTCGGCCGGCCGATTAAAGTAAACAAGGACAGTCTTACCCATGCTCCCGGCCGGACAACGCAAGTTGAGTGCGATGTTGTCAGTGTGAGGGGTGCCGAAGCTCAATGAGGGTCCGCGCTCACCGCGCGAAAAATAGTAGGTCATGTCCCCATCAAAGACTGGCTCTTCGCCTTGCGGTCCTTCTTGGGGGGTAGGTGCAGACTGGTCTGCAAGTTCACCAGCGGCGTTTGTCTCGGGCGTAACAGTTAGTATTTTGCTACTCTCCGACTGATCGTCATTGCAGGCAGTTACGGCTGCGAGCGCCGCAAACGGAAAGAGGACATCGCGTTTCATGTCGCTTCTCCGAATTCGTATTTCCGGGAGTTGGCGCCCCGATCCTGCAGCCTTTCGGAGCGCCTTTTTCTGACTTACCAGTAGGGGGTAACGACCCAATACGAGTAGACCTGCGATTGGTAATCGCGATCGAGCTGTTGATCTCGATCAGTTTCGCTATGGGTCGGAGCTTTTCGCAATTGATCTTCGGTTACGTCGAGCTTGTAACCGCCAAGCTCCGTGTCGTATTCTAGCTTTTCCCATGGAAGACTGTGTAATTCGCCGCCCATGCCGAGAAACGCGCCGACCGAAACTTCGACATCTCGTGCCTGTCCGGTCAGTTTGTCTATCATGATCCGGTGCACAGACCCGATTTTGTCACCGTTCTTCCCATAGACGGCGGTGCCTTCTACGCGGTCGCTTCCGATAACTGAGTGGTCTTTGTTTTTATCGTCTTGCATGCTCCTTCTCCTGTCGTTTGACGAGCTCTTGAGGAGCTATCGTGTTTGCCTGAGAAGATAACTCCTCAGTCCATTAATGAGCAATAGGAGCAATTGTGCCGGGATCTTTCTGATAAATTCGGCCACATTTCGCGTGTCGCGGGTTCAAGACTCTCCTCCGCTATCCTTCCCCAATCTGGATAGGTTCGCCCGCATGCTGATAGGGCTACAAAGAGCCCGCCTACAGGGAGCAATGGCCAAATGCAGCATCCCCGGACGGCAGCTACACTTGCGAATAGACCTCGAAAGCTGTCGCGAAGACTTGATATGGATTTCGCCGAGAGATCGTTATCGACGTTCCGGTGGAAATCGCAAGACGATCGAAGCTGGTGAACATCGTGCTTCGGTTCCGAAACAAGGTCAACGTGAAGCCATTAGGCCGCGACCGATGACATGTGCCTGGATTTCCCCGGCGCCTTCGAAAATGTTCAGGATGCGGGCGTCGCAGAGGACACGGCTGATTTCATATTCCAGCGCATAGCCATTGCCGCCGTGGATTTGCAGTGCATTGTCCGCATTCGCCCAGGCTACGCGTGCCGCCAGTAGCTTTGCCATTCCTGCCTCTATGTCGCAGCGTTCCCCGCAATCCTTTTGACGTGCGGCGGAATAGGTCAGTTCGCGTACCATCACGAGTTCGCAGGCCATCATTGCGAGCTTGTCGGACACTCTGGGGAAGGCCAGCAACGGCTTGCTGAACTGGCTCCGATGCGCGGCGTAATGCAAGCCGAGATCGAACGCATTCCACCCCACACCGATTGCCCGGGCGGCAGTCTGGATGCGTGCGCCTTCGAAAGTGCGCATGAGCTGCTTGAAACCTTGTCCTTCCTTACCGCCGAGTAGCCCATCTGAATCTACCGCAAACCCATCGAAGCCCAGCGTGTATTCTTTCATCCCACGATAGCCGAGGACCTCTATCTCGTCCCCCGCAATGCCCTCGTCGGGGAAAGGACATTCCTCCGTGCCGCGGGTCTTCTCGGCGAGCAGCATGGAAAGTCCGCCATAGCCCGGGGTGTCGGGATCGGTGCGGCAAAGGATCGTCATTAAATCCGCGCGGGCGGCATGGGTGATCCAGGTCTTTGCGCCTTCGATCTGCCAATTGCTGTTCGCTGCGCGTGTGGCCCGGGTTCGCACCGATGCAAGATCGGAACCGGTATCGGGCTCGGTAAAAACCGCGGTAGGGAGGATTGATCCATCTGCGATCTTCGGCAGGTATTTGGCTTTCTGTTCGTCCGTCCCGTTTTCGCCGATCAACTCGCCCGCAATCTCGGAACGCGTGCCCAGCGATCCTGCGCAAATCCAGCCGCGCGAGAGTTCTTCCGAAACAATACACATGGCGAGCTTGCCGAGGCCGAGGCCGCCGTAGTCCGGAGAAATGCAGACGCCGAATACCCCGAGATCCGCCATCTCCTGGATCAAGTCGGAGGGGATCAGCGCATCTTCTAGGTGCCACTGATGCGCGTAGGGCGCGATGCGGTTCGCTGCAAAGGTCCGGAACTGGTCGCGGATCATGTCGAGCGTATCATCCCCGGCACCCTCATAGGGGCGCTCGCCCTCCGCAAGTCGCCGGGCTAATGCAGCGCGCGTTTCCGCCGTGTTGCGAAGCTTGATGAAATGACTGACGGCTTCGTTGCAGGCGAATTT
>CAYPGL010000076.1:5113-7545 GCA_964410035.1 uncultured Qipengyuania sp.
CGCGCTTCACCCTCTAGCCCGAAATCGCAAGGCCGGACCGTTTCGTTTTGGCTCATCACCACGCCGCCTGCGAGCTGTGCGCAATATTCGCCGATACCGATGCCGAGGACCAGTGTTTCGATCTTTCCGAAAGCGCCCGCATCCCGCGCCCGATCCGCCCAGTTTGCGGCGGCATCAATCGTGGCGGAAATTGCGGCTATCCAGGCGAACCCGTGAAGCAGATGCTGTTCGCGCTCGGCAAGTTCGGCGTCGAGGATGCCCTCAGGCGCAACCAGCTCGGCGAGCTTCGACCGGATGCTGTTGGTAAAATCCGCTGCGGCACGGGAGGCTGCGCGGGCAAGGACGATGTCGTCGTTCATATGAATTCGGCATTGGCGGTCATCGCGACCGCTCCATCGCATCGCACCGCCTCGTAACTGCCCTTCTGCACCGTACGTAGAAGGATCGGTTGGCCCAGAAAGAGTGGTGCCATGGCGCGGAAGGAAAAGCTGGATAGTTGTCCATCATGTATGGCAAGGCCGGCGAGCTTGGTGGCAGTGAAAGGACCATGGACGATGAGCGCAGGATAGCCCTCGACCTCTCTCGTGTAAGGCAGGTCGTAATGAATTCTGTGCCCATTGAAGGTTGCCGCGGAGAAGCGAAAAAGATTGACCTCGCGGGGGTACCAGAGATCGCCCTCGAGTGTCGTGGGAGCAGGCTGGGGCAGAGGGATCGGCTCTCCCTCGCCGCGATAGACGTAGGTCTGGACTTCGCGCACGCATAGTTCGCCGTGCTGCTCGATCTGCCTTTCGACCTCCGCAAAAACGAGGTCGCCGCTTCGTCCGGCCTTGTGCTCGAGTCCTCTCACGCGGCTGGTCTGCCGGGCAGGTGCGCCGGTGTCCAGGCTGCGGCTGAACGTCATGGCTGAAGCCGCAAACATTCGGCGAGGAAGCGTGACTTTGGGGAGAAAGTATCCCCGCTCGGGATGCCCGTCAGGGCCGATTGAGCCCTCGTGTGGGCACGGCAGAAAAAAGGCCCAGTGCGACAGGGGCGCCCGGCCGGTCTCGTCTTCGCGGCCGACCGCGCGGGCGAAGCGGCGCAAGGCCAGCGGATCGAGTGTCTCTTCCTCGACCAGTTCGCGTCCGACGGCGAGTTGCCATTCGGCGAATTGCGCTTCGCTTACGCTGACCATGGCTCAGCTTCCCTTGAAATCTGGCTTTCGCTTCTGGAGGAAGGCCATTGCGCCCTCCATGGCATCTTGCGTGTTTCCGGCCGAACGCTGGGCTTTGGCTTCTGCACCCAACGTGGTTGCCAGATCCTGAGAAAGTCCGTCGCGAACCGTCTGCTTCATCAGGCCCAGCGCCACAGTGGGCCCTTTAGCCAACCGTTCCGCCAGTGATCGAGCCTCGCCTTCCAGCGCTTCGTCTTCGACACATTTGTAAATCAAACCGAGACGCTCCGCCTCTTCGGCATGGATCTTCTCGCCGAGCATCATCATGCGGGTCGCCTGGGCGGTCCCGATAAGACGGGGCAGCATCCAACTGGAACCGCCGTCGGGCACGAGCCCGATATTGGCGAAGGCCTGAAGGAAATATCCGCTCTTGCCCGCGATGACGAAATCGGCAGCAAGTGCGATGGAGCATCCAACTCCCGCTGCCGGTCCCTGGACCACGGAGACGACGGGCAACGGAAGGGTAGCCAGTGCCTGGATCATCGGATTGTAATGCTGGCTCAGCGATGCATAGGCACGGTCACCGCCGCTGACCGACATTTCCGCATTTCCCGCAAGATCGGCCCCTGAACAGAAGGCGCGGCCCTCTCCTTTGAGGACCACGGCGCGGGCATCACCAAGATCGCGAATCGCCGCAAAAATCTCGTCGGCCATGCCGGGAGGACAGGCGTTGAGTCGTTCAGGGCGGTTCAGCGTGATGGTCAAGATATTACCGCTGCAATCCGCGCGGATGGTTTCGAAATCGTTCATTTCCCGCTCCCGTGAAATCGATGTGCGTGATGTCTTGGGGAAACAGGTCTGGAAAGGCAACCTACCTGCTCAGATCGCCTCGAAAGACGAGTCGTACTTCATGACCTTCAATCGCTAGTCGGGTTGGCCCAGAGCGATCGTCAGGGCGTGCGGCGTAGTTGTCAGCTAGTGCCAGAAAAAATGTCTGGGATGGGGGACATCCAGTGCACCCATTCGAGCCCGGCGTTCTACATCGCCTCGGGCGCGCGCCGGTATTCGCCGGTGATACCGTTGAAACATCCGCCGCAAGTAAGGGTCCAGATCACGTCAATCCTCTGAGCATATTCGGCGCAAAACTTCTTCGGTGGTTTGCCGAAGTCGACCCAGAGCAAATTGGGCTTCTTGTCGGCAATATCGGCAAGGATCTCGTCCTGGCGCCAAGGAAATAGCCGTGATGGCGACCGACGATCCTCAGGCGCGGATACATCTCCTG